>JAQYVG010000300.1 GCA_030145595.1 Desulfobacterales bacterium
GTGTATTAGATGATACATAAAATATTTCAATAGATTGAGAAGATTGTTAATTGTATATATTTATACAATATCTTTGTATATATTCATACAATTTATATTGACATTTTATTTAAAAAAAGATATTAGAAGCTCTATAAGGGAGAGTCAATGGGTTCAACCAGCAAAGATAGACTTACAAGCGATGATTTAATGTTAACTCTTGATAACTGGGACAGCCTTATGAACTTTAACACCCGGCTGATCGCGTGTGGCGGGACGGCCATGACCCTGCTAAATATCAAAGAGTCAACAAAGGATATCGATTTTGTTGTGCCTGTTGAAAATGAATACAAAAGGTTAATGCAGTTTTTAAAAAAAATAGGCTATCATGATGCGGGAGGTGGCTTGCAGCATCCAGATGACCCAAATTTTATTTACCAGTTCTGGTCTGGAAACCAAGTTTTCACTACGCAATTACTTGATCCGGTACTTGATGAAGGAAAACACATTATTGTTAAAGAATGGCGCCATATTTTCTTGGGTGCCATAAACCTGATGGATCTTATCATAACTAAGATGTTTAGAGGGACAAGTGTGGACATTTCTGATTGTATAGCGATTTTCATGACCGGGGAAATCGACACCGAGCAATTGCTGGCAAGGTATAGAAAGGCCGCCCGCTATGATCTTAACCCAGACAAAGTTATGAAGAACTTTTTTAATTTCATTAAAGAACTGTTCGAAAAACAATTAGTCGCTGATGATTTTCTTAAAAAGGTGAAATCATGCCTATGAAAAAGGAAGATTTAATTGTTTCCCTGGGGAATCTTGGGTATCCGATCCTATCCAAAGACAAAAAGAAAATAAATAAAAGCGAAATTATTGATATTCTGGACGCATTGGTTGATCTGGACGAACCAAGGTTAATAGAGGGATTTCCAGTGATTCTTGCTTACTGCGCCCACAGAGGTTTCAGATTGGACCTTGAAACACTGCTTTTAAAACATCAAGAAAACATCCAAAAAAAACGCAATCTTGAAAAATTGTTGTTGTTGAGCTCTGAGTTGCTTAACCTGGAAAATCTACAACTTCCATCAGGCTTGGAAAACATAGCAAAATCTTTGAAAACAAAATATAAGGATTTGCTTTCATTCGAAGAATTAGATTTGGGAAGAGGAATTTCTTTATCGATAGAACGCCTTAGAAATATCTTGAAGCGGTATACGTCAAATCTTGAAACGCAAAAATCCGAAAAAGAAAAGGCCGTCGACAGGCAGAGGAAATCTTTTCAGCTTAATTTGCACCTCAGCACGCTTTTTTCACCAAAGCAAAAAGAACTTGTTTTAAAAAAATACCATGGAGAGCCATTAACCAAAACGGAGCAAGAATATTATTCAAGGGTAGTAAAGAAAAAAGTCGAAGCCTTGGCCAATAGTGAGTTAAGGAGAATGGCCACGAAACTTGCTAAAAAATAGGGGTTACCAAAAATACCGGTAACCCCTTGGAAGAGTTCCTGCTGATCCCGGTGGAAGAATTGTTTTAACCCTCAACTCACAGCTTGAAGATTGGAGGTCACAATTTGTGACCTCCAAAAGCGACAAAATAAGTTTACAGCAAAAGGCGAAAAAGACTAAATTAAAATAATTATATCAGCACAATAGAAAGTTATTTATATATTTATGGACGCCCCGGAAGTCCGCGTTTAGGGAGAAAAAAATGATTATGCCTTATGAGTATAAGCTGGTGGCTATCGCATTGTCGGCGCTTCTAGGTGGCATAATAATAACTTGGATTGTCATACACCGGCGAGTTGCAGAGGCCTTAGAGCAGGGCCGTGCTGAATTAACACCGGAACTGACATCCTTCAAGGAACGGTTACAGGAGCGTGAGCAAACCCTGGCCGATATTCAACGGCAACTATTTGAATTGAATCAGCACATAAAAGATTTGGAAAAAGAGAGAAACGCGTTGGACAAGGGACTGGCAGTCTCTCTATCCAAAGAAACCGAAAATGTTGCTCAAATGCAAAAACTCAACAGAGATCTTGAGCAAAAAGAAAAAAATATGGATGAGTTGCGTCGCCAATATGCAGAACAAAAATCAACCATCGCTGAACTGAGCACCCGAATAGAGGAAGAGCGCAAACAGGCGGAAGAAAAACTTGCGTTGTTAAACGAAGCCAAAGCCGAACTGACGAATCAATTTAAATCACTGGCACATGATATTTTTGACGAAAAGGGAAAAACATTTTCCGAACAGAGCAAGGTTAAGCTCGATGCACTGTTAAACCCGTTTCGAGATCAGTTGAAAGATTTCAAGCAAAAAGTCGAGGATGTCTACGTGTTCGAAGCCAAAGAACGCGCTTCGTTAAAGCAGGAACTTGAAAACCTTCGCGCGCTCAATCAGCAGATTAATCAGGAGGCGATGAATCTGACACGTGCCCTGAAGGGAGACAAAAAAACTCAGGGCAATTGGGGTGAGTTGATCCTGGAGCGTGTGCTGGAGCAATCGGGTTTGCGTAAGGGAATAGAATATGAAACTCAGCGCGGGTTCAGGGATGCCGAAGATAAACTTTTAAAGCCGGACGTAATAATTCATTTGCCTGAAGGCAAGGACATCATCGTTGATTCCAAGGTGTCTTTGTTGGATTACGAGAGGTATTCCAGTGCTGAGGATGAGAAGGGTCAAAACGAGGCTCTCAAGGCCCATGTGCAGGCGGTGCGCAACCACATAAACACCTTGAGCAGCAAAGACTACTCAAATTTAAAGGGTGTGCGGTCGCTCGATTTTGTTCTCATGTTCATGCCTATCGAAGCTGCATTTATGGCCGCGTTTCAGCATGATGAAAAGCTTTTTTCGGATGCCTTTGAGCGCAAAATTGTTATCGTAACCCCGACCACCTTGCTGGCCACGTTGCGTACCATTGAAAATATTTGGCGGTATGAACGCCGGAACCAGAATGCTCAGGCCATCGCTGAAAGGGCCGGGGCCCTTTACGACAAGCTGTGCGGATTTATTGAAGATATGGAAAAATTGGGAAAACAGTTGAATACGGTTCACAGCACCTATGACGAAGCCATGAAGAAACTGACACTCGGCAAGGGCAATCTTATCAGTCAGGCAAGTCGGTTCGTGGAACTGGGCGTAAAGGTTAAAAAAGCATTGCCCAAATCTGTAACTGAAATTGCCGAGATAGAAACAGCCGTTGATCCTGAAGCAACCGTCACATAGGGTCGCTTCACCGAATGTTGTGATGTTTGCGTTTTATTAAAACCTGAGCACCGCAACCGTCTTTTAATTTGACTGGAGTTTTCACAAAAATCTTTTGGTACAAACTGTCGCCTTACAGCTTGAAGCGATATTCGAAATAACGATCTGTTTTAATAAACAATACAAATCTTTCCCGAAATTTTTCATGCAATATTCGGGGTAGTCTTCTTATTGCCATGCTCAATGGACTTATTCGTCAGCGAGGTCTGAAGCTTGAACACATGGCAGGGCTAAAGGGAGAGGTTGTCGAGTTTTGCCGCAGAAGTTTGGTGAAAAACGAGGTTGGACACGGATAAACACGGGTCTTCGCTGCGCTACGCCCCGCAAGCAGATGAACAGGATCGCAAGATTTTGGAAATTTAATTTTGGATCTTTTAAATCGCGATTCAAGTATCGAGCAACCAGCAATCAATACCATATAGCAAATGACATCAAGGGTTTAATAAAGAAACTTATAATTTGAGGGGCGTCCCGCCAGTGCCCTACCTGGGTAGCGAATTATTATCAGACCGAAAACGCTACCCAACGGGTAGTGAATTGAGTGTTCCAAAGCTTGGTCTGCCTTGAATTTGAAATAAAAATCGAATAGACGTGCGAGAGTTCCCTACAAGTGGGTGGTACCAAAAAAATAGTTAAATTGTATGACCGTCCCCCAAATCCTTCAGATTTTTCATCATTAGACAGAAATGATTTAGACCGATAATGACCTACCTTTGGACAATAAGAAACAACCGCATCAA
>JAQYVG010000301.1 GCA_030145595.1 Desulfobacterales bacterium
AGCAGGCGGGCGGCTTTGGCTTTGTTCCCACCGGTCTTTTTTAGCGCCCGCAGAATGTTTTGAGGGTCTGTAGCAAAATCTTTTTCAGTAACCGCTTGCGGATATCCCTGCAGGGCTTTAATTTCAGGGGGAAGGTGATCAACCGTAATAACACGGCCGTGACAAAGGACAAAGGCATGCTCTATGGCATTCTCCAGCTCTCTGACATTTCCCGGCCAACGATAACCTGACAATGTCCGAAAGGCTTCATCGGAAACTCCGTCTATATCCTTGTTAAAGCGCATGTTGAATAAGTTACAGAAATGATCGATAAGCAGTGGAATATCATCGGGTCGCTCACGCAGGGAAGGGAGCTTTACTTCAACAACTTTAAGACGGTAATATAGGTCCTCGCGGAACTTTTCCAGCCGAACCATCTCTTTCAAATCCCGGTTGGTGCTGGCCATGATGCGCACATCCACCTTGATCGACTTTGATTCTCCAACCCGTTCAAATTCCTTTTCCTGAAGCACTCTGAGCAGTTTGTGTTGTATGCGGGGGGCGATGTCACCGATTTCATCAAGCAAGATGCTCCCGCCGTGGGCCATCTCAAAACGACCCAGCTTGTCCTGTAAAGCCCCGGTAAATGCTCCCTTAACATGGCCGAACAACTCGCTTTCCAGCAGGGAATCGGAAAGAGCGCTGCAATTCACTTTGACAAAAGGTCCTTGAGCGCGCGCTCCGCCACGATGGATCGCATTGGCAACCAGTTCTTTACCGGTACCGCTCTCACCTGCGATCAGAACGGTTGTTGGCGAGTCGGCTAAATCTTCAAGCAATGTATACAGCTTTTTCATCTTTTCACTTTTGCCGATGATTTCCTGAAATTGGCCGTGCTCTGCCAACTTGCTTTCCAGATTGTGCTCACGGGTAATATCCCTGATCACCAGAACGGCACCGGTAAATTTGCCGGTATGGTCCCATAAAGGAGAACAGGTCAAGTCCACCACCAGCCGGCCCCGGTCGTTATAGGTACACTCCAAACGAAAGACCTTGGCTTCTTTTTGCGTATGCAAGGTTTCTTCCAGGACTTTACGACACTGCTGCAGGCATTCGTTCTCAAGGTCATCAAAACGCCGGTCGACTATCTCCTGTTGGGTTATTCCACAGATGCCTTCAAAGGCTTTATTAGCTTTCATTACCTTCATCTGAGTGTTAACCGTGACTATGCCTTCCTGAACACTTGCGAAGATGGTTTCCAGGTCTAAGCGGTATTTCTCTTTCTCAGCCTCAGCGTGGTCCTTATCATCCAGAATAGCTTTGTACCTAAGGGCCTGTTGCGCTATTTTTAAGAGATCTTCCTTTTCTACCGGTTTAGACAGGTAATCATAAGCCCCCAGGCGCACAGCTTCTGACGCGGTTTTGATACTGGGCTTTCCCGTAATCATGACAACCGGAGCCTGCAATCCCGCTTTTTTGACATCGCGCAGAATATCAATTCCGGTATGCTTACCTAAAATAATATCGGCAATTATCAGGTCCGGGGTAAACTCGGAAATGATTTGAAAAGCAGAGTTATAATCCTCGGCGGTTTGCACTTCATATCCTTCCTTGGCAAGCAAAGACTTGAAAGAAAACCGCAGAATCTCTTCATCCTCGATTATTAGAATTTTCATTTTCATACTCATTTTTTTTCACCGAAACCGGTAAATCAATTATAATTTGGCAATACTGGCCTTCAACACTGTCAAAATAAAGTCGGCCGTCATGATCTTTTACTATTGCGTGGCTGATACTTAAACCTAAACCGGTACCCTTGCCGGGTGGTTTACTCGTAAAAAACGGATCACAAATTCTATCTAATATGTCAGCCGATATACCGGTGCCGCGATCATAAAAAGTCACGCGCACATATTTAATATTATTTGTTAGCACCTCTTCCCCTTTGATCTGAAGAACTTTATCTTCGTGGGCATGGGGAAATTTTTGGTTCAGCGCATATCTGGCATTACTGATGATGTTTAGAAAAACCTGCTGGATCTTATGGCTGCGCACTCTGATCTTGGGAAGTTCATCCGGAATATGAACGCTTAAATCGATGCTGTCTTTTCTAACCTGAGTCTCAGTAAGATCCAGAGAATCGGATAGCACGCTCTTAACATGAACCAGGGCGGGTTCCTCTTCATGATCCCGGGCAAAAGACAAAAGGTTGCGGACAATCATGGCAATTCGTCTGCCGGCCTTATTAATTCTCATTGAGATTTCAGTTTGTTCGCTCAGTTCATTATTTTCGTCAATCAACAATTGAGCGCAGTTGATAATACCGTTTATAGGGTTGTTAATCTCATGGGCCACGCCGGCGGCCAGTTCGCCGATGGATGCCAGTTGTCCGGCTCTGGCAGTTTCGGCCTGCAGCAATTTTTGTTCGGTGATATCGCGGTAAATCATCATCACGGATTTTGGAGTTCCATCCTCAGAGCGGGCGACTACACTGGCGTTGCACCACAAGTCGACATGGTTACCATAGCTTCCAACAACTTCTATTTCATGCTCTTCACTCCGGCCATCCTCGAAATACTTCTCAACACAGCAAGATGCATAAGAACTGTTGCGGAAATTGAAAATATCATCGTATTTCTTGCCCATCGGGTCTGAACCGAAAAATTTAACCGCAACAGGGTTTGACCAGATAATATTGAGATCTTGGTCCACTACGATGATGATGTCCGGCACCGAATTAAGAATCCCCGCCAGTTTCTCTTCACTCTCCCGAAGCGCCCTCTCAGCCGAAACGCGCTCGGTGATTTGCCGGCGTAATTCCTGGTTGGCTTCCGCAAGTTCCGCCGTACGCTCCTCCACTCGCAGTTCTAACTCGTCGTGAGCCTTTTCCAAGGCTTCCTCCGCCTGAAACCACTCAATTGATGTTTGGCTTGCTTTTAACAAGATGATGACAACCGCAAGCAAAAGGCTTGATGCTATACCAAGCAGTATCGCTGAGGAACGGGACAAGAGACTATTAAGCCTTCCCTTCGTGCCCGTGATATCGTAATAGATTTCAAAAGCGCCATTGAAGGTATCATTGCTTGTTAACGGAACGTAGGTCTCCACCACGTCGGATTTCAACAACCGTCTTTCTAATGATATTGTGTTTTTTTGCACAAGATTTGTATATACATTTCCTTTGGCGACAACGTCTTGAAAATATTTCTCTTTGTTAATTTCTCCGATGTCTTTGGGATTCGTTGAGTATAAGATCTCGCCGGAATTCGAATAAATTTTAAGCTGCTCCAGGTCAAAATCCCTTTTATGCCTTTCAATTATTTTTATTAAATGACCTGAAAATAAATCCTTGGTCAATTCAATATTTTCCGGGATATTCACTTTCGATAAATGTGATGCAATGCGTATGGCATCATCTTCTATACTTTTAATCAGCAATTGGGTAAATGATGGATACACGAAAAAAACACTATAGACGGGGAACACGACTGCTATAGCCAGACATGCAAGAAAAATGTTTCTCAAGCCTGGTGTTTTAAAAACATTCGCCACGATACTTGCCTTGCTTAGCGCTTGCATTGGATACCCCTTTTTTATCGTTTATAACCTCACATTTTTGGATCATCTTCAAAAACGCTGGAGAGATTCTAAGGATTCACACATGAAAAGTTTTTTCTTCGCAAACCCTAAATCGCTTGAGGATTGGTGCCATATACAGTAAAGAACCTTGATAAAGTCATTATCTTTAATTGAAAAATATATGTCAAATTGTTTTGGATTCAGGATAAATAGTTTAGCTCGAATACTTTAGGTAGTGCCCATCCACGAATCCAAAATAAACACGATGGGTGTCCAATTCATAAATGAGATATTTTTTCGATGAGCAAGTTGAGCACATTTAACTTATAGATCAGATGCGAAATCCCGCTCATTTTAGCGGGGGCCGCATCCGCCGTCGCCCTTAGAAAAGGGCTATGGCGGGACAAGCAAGGGTTTTCGCCCGCT
>JAQYVG010000302.1 GCA_030145595.1 Desulfobacterales bacterium
ATTGAGAGTCCTTGTAGCATCGCCTTTACAAAATCGGTCCGTTGACATATTTCAGTATTAAGCAAGTCCATTCCATATGAATCTAAATTGTTTTTGACATCACGCCCGACAGCCGTACCGGCAACCATTCTTGACATAAGAAATCGCCCTGCCAAGCCTTTGTTATGCTTTCTCGCATCTTTTATCAGCGAAACAATTTCCAAACTTAACCAAGATGACAAAGGCGAAGGTTCAATGGGTACAATAACAAGATTTGAGGCTAATAAAGCAGATAGCGTTATTTTACAAATGCTCGGCGGAGCATCAATAATAATATGTCTATATCCCTCGGATAAATCGTGAATATCTGAATGCAATGTGTCATATGGGTGGTGGATCACATTAAAAGTTTCGTTGTCAGACATAGATTGCCATTGTAAAACTTTTCCTTGTGGATCGGCATCAACAAGCAAGACCTTGCTGCCTTCGCTTGCTATATAAGATGCCATATTAATTGCGATCGTAGTCTTTCCAACTCCGCCTTTTATATTGCTTAAATTGATTATCATAGATTTATCATGCCCACTTGCAGTTAAAGTTCATAAAAAGATTTATCCCCAATCGATTAATACAATCAATGGTAAAACTTGAAGGGTAATGAAACCTTCTGTTTTTTGGGCTTCAATTTTTAAACCTTGATGGAAGTAAAACTGGAAATTGATCCACGATTGCCTACCTGTATTGACAGGCACTATCTAGTCAATATCATTTAAGGTTCGGTTTGGCAAACATGCATTTTTAAAGGTCTGCTTATTGAGTGGTTCTAGACAGCTACACGTGCATTGCTGAAACAGAATTTAATTTTGTTTAGTTAAAATGTGCGTACCTTAATCTTAGATTCTGTGAACAAGGGGTATACACATTTAAAGTTAAGAAAGAAAGCACTCGATCCCTTGAACCCTTTGCATCAACTAATCGGCAGAAGGTCCACCTTTTATATTGACACTCGGGTTATAAAATTTAGATTGACATAGTTGGGCCTAATCTGTACAAATACCTCTTTTGCAAATCAGGAAGCAAAAGATTCATGATATCGTAAAAAGTCACGAATACAATAAATGTCTTGGAGGACCCATGAATGGAAATAGAGTTTATAACTTCAACGCCGGACCGGCAGCTCTGCCCTTGGAAGTTCTTGAAGAAATCAAAGCTTCTTTTTTAAATTATGCCGGATCAGGTATGTCGGTTATTGAAATAAGCCATCGTTCCAAATGGTTTGACGACATCATCAACGACGCTGTCGCCCGCACCAAGCAGCTGTTAAAACTGGACGACAAATTCAAGGTTCTGTTTATCCAGGGCGGCGCCAGCATGCAGTTCTGTATGATTCCCATGAACTTTCTGAAGGAGGGTGAAACGGCCGACTATGTCAATACCGGAACATGGTCCACCAAAGCTATAAAAGAAGCCCAGATTCTGGGTAAGACCATCAACGTTGCGGCCTCTTCCGAAGACCGCAATTTTTCCTATATTCCGAAAGAAATACGATTCAATCCGGATGCGGTCTTTGCCCACATTACATCCAACAACACCATCAAGGGAACGCAATTCGCATCTTTTCCGGAGACTAACGGTCTGCCGCTGATCGGTGATATGTCGTCGGACATTATGAGCAGACCCTTTGATGTTGACAAATTCGGTCTTGTCTATGCCGGCGCTCAAAAAAATATCGGCCCTGCCGGCGTGTGCATGGTTATTATTCGGGAGGATATGCTCAACAAGATTCCGGATGAGCTGCCGTCAATGCTGAAGTATACAACATATGCCGACAAGAACTCCATGTATAATACGCCGCCCTGTTTTGCCGTGTACACGCTTCAACTTGTCTTGAAATGGCTGCAAGAAACCATCGGCGGCCTTGAAAAGATGGATGAAATCAATCGCGAGAAGGCCCAAACTCTCTATGATGTCTTTGATGCCGGCGATTTTTATCAAGGCACGACCGAGCCCGACAGCCGTTCATTGATGAACGTCACCTTCCGGCTCCCGGATGAAGAGCTTGAAAAAAGGTTTATTGAAGAGGCTGCGGAAAACGGGTTCGGTGGTCTCAAAGGGCATCGGTCTGTCGGCGGCTGCCGGGCATCGATATACAATGCTACAACCATGGCGGCGGTTGAAGCCCTGGCCGATTTTATGAAGGTATTCGAACAGAAAAACGGATAGCCTAAATATTAATTAAAAGTTACTACTCAGGTATCTTGCCACAAAGGCACCAAGGCACTAAGATTAAAGAATTCTTTTATTATGCTTTTTTTAATACCCCATCCGCTTGCGGCGGGGAGAATAGACCTGGGGTCTGACCACGCTAAGACCTGGGGTCTGACCACGCTAAGCATCTGAAAATCATTAAAAAGAGTTCTAAAAATTGGACATTTTTTGGTCTTAAACATACCATTTTGGGTGCAAAACCGCATGTCTAAGAAATGTTTTTGAAATGCTCTTTAGCTTAAAAGGTCCTTTTGGGGGCCAAAAAGAGTCGTTTAAGACAATTTTAGGGTCTATTTAAGGTCTCTTTTGACGTTATTATAGTTGGTTGTCGTGGTCAGACCCCAATTCCCCCAATTCCTTTAGTTTCAACTCCTAAATAGTGTCCGTTCACAAATGGTAGATTTTTATTTTATCTGACCCCCTCAAAATGGGTGAATGGTTCCAGTCCCACCCATCATAATATATCTATTTTTGATAAAATTTGAATGTTGAACACTATTATTTGAAAATCCTGGTAATTTTGTGTTATTAAATTGGAGCACTATGACAAGCTATGTTTACCTAAGGCTATGTTTTAATGGTGTATATATTTTATATTATCAATTTATTTAAGAATATTAAACAATTAGCTTGCTTTCTAAACGGAATGTGTTACTATCCGCTTATTCAACGAAGCTCCACCAATTGAAGGCGACCGAGTTTCCTTTGACGTAGAGCAAGGACCAAAAGGTCCTGCTGCAGCCAATGTCACAGTGATCTAACCTTATCTTCCGGGTAAAAAGGGCATTCCTTCTAATATTGAGGGGATGCCCTTTTGTTTTTTTGAATTAGTACTATTCCTACAAATGCAAGATTTATAAGTAATATAAAAATAGCCAAGAGCATTTAATCTTAATAATGGAGGCCACAAAATGAGAAAAAAGAAAATAACGATACTGCCTTATGCTCTAAGAAGGAAAATATGGGATTTCATCCACAAAGGAAAAACTAACCAACAAATTGTGGAAGAAGTATTTAAGGAATCTGAGTCATATATCATATCTGACGATAAGTTGATCCAATGCATTAGTGCCAACAGAAGTTTGTATGATAGGGGGATCAAACCGGATCCAAAATCCATAATTTCATCACTCGGAAGAAATGAAACTGTAAAAACTGGAATTCGATCTTACATCTCAGAATCTTAGTTCAAACTAAATCTAACACTATTCAGACAACCATTGCACATCGAAATATACTCAGTATTAATAAATATTTATCGAACATGGCAAGATGCGTCATGTTCGATTTCGGTTATAAATTTTGAATTTCAATGAATTGAAGGTGTAGGTGCTAAACCTTAAACCCCCTCAATACTGCTTAGGATGCAATGGGACATGACGAAACCCAATTTCCTATTAATCGGCGCACAGAAGTCGGCGACTACCAGCATCAGTGCGATGCTTTCGCATCACCCCGATGTCTTCGTTGTCAAAGGAAAAGAACCACATTTCTTCTCCGAAAACCGGCAGTACGCTCGCGGTTGGGCCTGGTACATGTCCCTTTATTCAGGCTACACAGGTTAAAAGGCTATCATCGATGCGTCCACGTCATACTCACGAACAAACGCCTTTCCTAATACGTTATCACGGGTTATAAAACACATTCCGGACGCGAAAATCCTTTACTCAGTCCGCCATCCACTTGACCGAATGGCTCCATCTTACGCCTGGCTATGTTTCACACGCGAAAC
>JAQYVG010000303.1 GCA_030145595.1 Desulfobacterales bacterium
TCTACATGTGCATTGAGAAAGCATGCCGTGGAACGTCTGTAGAGTCTACTGTAAAGGCCTACAGTCGTTCACAAGATTAGTATTTTACTTCGAGGACTGAATAACGCCGTTCCTGTGCTGCTATGGCTTGTGAGAGGCCCGGGTTAGATGTTTCTGCCTAAGGAAAATAGAGGGACAAGTTTTTCTTGCCTGAAGTGCACCACTAAAATGCCCGCCACAATCAGCAGCAAGGCGCTTATAATTTTGATCGTGATCGGCTCTCCCAGAACCAACCCGCCCAGCACAACTCCTGCAACCGGCATAATAAAAATAAATGAATGCAGCGCCACGGCGCCGTATTTCTGGAGCATAGTGATCCAGGCCAAAAAACCGAAGGAGGCTGTTACAAGGCTCTGGTACAAAAGCGCTGTGACAATTTTGGCGTCCACATGGCTGATCATGGCGCCATCCCACAGAAATCCTTCCAAGAAAAAGACCGGGGCTGATAAAACCATGGGGTACAGTACGAGATGAAACGGTAAAAAAGTGTGGATAATCCTTTTGGTATAAACGGCGTTGCAGGACCACAGAAACGAGGCCGTCAGAATCATCAGATCCCCGAGCTGGAAATCACCGGAGATGCCTTTCTTTTCCAAAAACACA
This sequence comes from Desulfobacterales bacterium, assembly GCA_030145595.1. GTDB lineage: Bacteria > Desulfobacterota > Desulfobacteria > Desulfobacterales > UBA11574 > Desulfatibia_A. The sequence goes on from JAQYVG010000303.1 coordinate 643, forward strand.
AGGGCAACCCCGGTAAAACCCATGAGGATACCCAGGGTTTTTCTGATGGTAATGCGGTCTCCGGGAATAAAAAAATGTGCCAGAAACAGCACGAAAAAAGGCTGAATATTGAGCACAAGGGTTCCCCTGGAAGCATTCGATTTGCTTAGCCCGAGATAAAACAGAGACAGTTGCGCCACAAATGATGTGGAAATAAGCAGCAGTTGAGGTATCTGCTTTTTCTTGATATAAAAAGACCGGCCGGTAATACGGGCCCACAAAAAAAGCGCTACCGAGGCGATTGTAAAGCGCAGACCGGCCGTGGTAAAAACGCCCAGACCGGTGAGGCTGATTTTAATGGCAACTGCATTGGCGCCGAAAAGGGTGCAAATGCATACCGTAAAAACAGACGCTGAAAAAGAAAGATCCTGATTTGAGGGTGAGTGTTTGGTCATTTTATTAAAGGATTCCAGGATTCAAGGGGTCAAGGGGTCGAGTGTTTTCTTTCCAACGATTTAACTTGGGAATTCTTTTGTTGTCTGTTAATTTCTAAACATAGCTGACAGGACCTTTACCAATCTCTTAAGATATAGATATTTCTAAGTATTCCACTCGAACCCTGGATCCTTGGACCTTGATTCCTTAGGATCACTCCAACTCTTTTGGAGAAGATTCTTTAAGAAAAATTTGTTGAAATTACTGGCTCCTTAATGCTATTTGAATGCATACATAGCATTAAAGCATAGTCGTGAATAGTTTTAATATTCAATAGTGTGAGCTTTCCTTTTTTAGTTGGAGAATTCAATATTGTCCCAAAAACCAACAGATAAACAACTAAAGCAGCGCATCAAGCAATTTGATCATACAGACTTTGAGCGCATGGAAACTATCCTGTCGGTACTCAATACCGGTCTGGCGCTCATAAATCCGGACATGACCATCGCCTGGGTTAACGACACGATACGTAAGATACTTTCCTGGGGTGAACCCGTCGGCGAAATATGTTATGAGTTTTGTGAGAAAAGGACTGAACCGTGCGAAGGCTGCAGCGCCCTGATGACCTTTGGCGACGGCCAAATCCACGAGAACGTGCGACAAAGCCCGATTGACGGGAAATGGCACCACATCGTTTCGGTTCCGGTAAAGGATGAATTCGGTACTGTCGTCCAGGTGCTGGAGAGTACGAGTGATATCACCGCTTTCAAACAGACCGAAGAGGCTCGAGACCGGGCCTTGAAAGAACTTGAAGCCCTTAAAAATCGACTGGAAGAAGAAAATATTTACCTTAAATCGGAGATCCGGGATGCCCGCCTTTTTTCGGACATCGTCGGCCAAAGCAATGCGCTGTTATATGTCCTTTCTCGAATTAAGCAAGTGGCGGAAACCGACGCCACGGTTCTGATCCAGGGTGAAACCGGTGTCGGCAAAGAGTTGGTATCGCGGGCCATTCACGCAAGCAGCAAACGATCCGACCGGCCGTTTATTAAAGTGAATTGTGCGGCATTGCCCAAGGACCTGATTGAAAGTGAGTTGTTCGGCCATGAACGGGGTGCATTTACCGGCGCCCTTCAACAGCGCAAGGGCCGCTTCGAACTGGCCGACGGCGGGACCTTGTTTCTGGATGAAATCAGCGAGATGCCTCTGGAAACACAGGCAAAGTTCCTGCACGTGATTGAAGACGGAAAATTTGAACGTGTCGGTGGCAGCCGCACATTGAAGGTGGATGTGCGCTTGATCGCCGCCACCAACCAGGATTTGAAGAAAAAAATCGCAGGCGGCCGCTTCCGGCCGGACCTTTATTATCGTTTAAATGTTTACCCCATCTCGGTTCCGCCGCTGCGGAAACGAAGGGAAGACATACCCCTGCTGGTGGAACATTTTATACCTCAGATTGCCTCGCAAATCGGCAAACAGATCGATCAGGTTCCGGTTCAAATGATGGAACAGTTAAAGGCATACGATTGGCCCGGAAACGTGCGGGAACTCAAAAATGTTCTCGAGCGGGCAATCATTACCGCATCCAATTCCGTGCTGCCTCTGCAGGATATCATCGCTCCGGCAACGAAAAGCCGGCCGGAAAACACCGATGCCACAGCAAGTCTGTCCACCCTGGACGATGTGGAACGCCGCCACATCCTCACCGTGCTCAAAGCAACCAACTGGCGCATCAGCGGTTCCAATGGAGCCGCAAAGATACTCGGTTTAAACCCCAGTACGTTGCGTTCGCGATTGAAGAAGTTGAATATTAAGCGACCCTAATTTACTAAAAGACTACAAAAGTCCCACTTTCTTTTGCGGTATTTCGCTGGCGACATTTCGCAAATTTGCTATATATCGCGAAAGCAAACCTTCTTTTCTTTCCTTGAGTGCTCCAATATCAAGATTCTTTAGATAGAATTACAACTGGTTAAATAATTAAATTCAAAACTAACACAACCTGGTACGGGCTTTGCAAAACATAAAACACGTCTATAGCATTCTTCAAAATAACGATTTGTTTTAAAACCTGAGAGAAGTTCAACCGCGCACATCTGTTATCTGCGGCAATATCAATCTGATATGTGGAGGATATGATGGAAGATCAAATTAAAAAAATGGAAAGGGTCAGAGACTTAATGATGGATCACGGGATAGAGATGATATCGGCTGTTGCTGTCCTTATCATAGGTCTTTTGGCCGCAAAATGGATCAACAAGGTTCTAAGACGAAGTTTAAGCAATTTAAAAACCAACGCAACCGCGGTCTCCGTTATTTGTAATATAGTTTATGTTTTGATGCTGGTTGCCGTGGTTTTAGTATCCGCAGTGGAAGCAGGCCTTCAAGTCAAGCCTATAATACGGCTCTGTATACTCTTCAGCATGATTATTGTGGGTGTGATTGTCTTTTTCCGTCCTTTTTTACCGTCACTGCCTTTCAAGGTTGGAAATACCGTCAAAGTAGGGGATCTGCTTGGCAAAATTGAAGCCACAACGTTCCTAAACACACGACTGAAAACCTTTGACGGCAAGACCTTTTTTGTCCCCAACAGACAGATTCTAAACGACATTGTGATCAACTATCATTTAACCCAAACCAGGCGGATCAAGATCAATGTCGGCATAAGATATGATCAGGACCTGATGAAGGCCAAACAGGTGCTGGAATCTATCATGATCGAGGACCCGCGCGTCGAAGTCAAACCAGGCCCGGTTGTATATGTGCTGAACCTGACAAACAACTGTGTGGAACTTGGGGGGCGCTTTTAATGAACTTATTAATGTTTCTAAATAATACATAGAAAATTTTCTGTGATTTTAACATTCAATTGAATAAATC
>JAQYVG010000304.1 GCA_030145595.1 Desulfobacterales bacterium
TGAGTCAAGTTGCAGCCTGAAATGGCTTAAAGGCCATAAAAGCTTGCGTTAAAAGATGAACATTGAACATCGAACGTCCAACATCGAACGTCGAATATTGATGGTTTCGTAAAAAGTCTTAAAACCTCCTTTAGCGTCATTCCCGCGAAGGCAGGGATTTTATTGAGCTAAATAATTTAACATTTTTGTGTTGGTTATCAAAAATTGGTTTCTGTGTCCATCACTAATAAATATTTTCGGTAAAATAATGACAAATTAAATATGGCGGTTTTATAATCGTTTCGGACACCTGGTTGATTGTATAATATCCCAAAACAAGCTTTATATAAGGGTTCTTATTTCGGCACAATAACCTTTAACCGCCATAATTAATTTGACATTCTGGCGCTTTTCAGCTATCTTCTGGGTAGAGTATGTGACACAGCAACCGAAAGGAGATAGCATGATTCAAATTGAGCCTAGCGGATTTATGCTGGCAGGACCCAAAGGATCGATTCCTTTAAGGGATGATGACGAGATCACCATGAAATTGGCGATGTTATTTGAAGGCCAGTGTGAAGGGTTGGGGCCCAGCAAAGCCGCCGAGAAGTTTGGAATGACAAGGCAGCGCTATTATCAGATTCTGCAGCAGTTTAAACAGTACGGTGCACAAGCACTGCTCAGTGCCAAGCGGGGTCCGAAAAGCAATTACCGTAGAAATTCTGAGGTGGTGCGTCAAGTGATTCGCCATCGGTTTTTGGATCCGCAGATCTCGCCAGAAGTCATTGCGCAAAAGTTGGTGCAATGTGGATTTGCGATTTCAACGCGCAGTGTTGAACGGGTAATCTCTGAGTATGGCTTACAAAAAAAAACCTCCACCGATGCCATCCCGGAAGCACAGCGGTAGAGATTGAAACCCATCGCACCAAGCAAAAGATGCGCGTTGAGCGCTGTGATGCTCAAAGTATTGAACGCGGAGTACGCCAGCTTTTGGCAGATAAGATTTGCGGCAATCTGGTGGGGATCTGGCTGCTGTCGGCCGAACATCTTAGACTGGGCACATGGGATCTGCTTAAAGCCTGGAGCGGTGCAGCTGATGAGCAGGTGCAAACGCGCTTGGCGATGCAACTGGTCAATGAAAGAGCCTTGTGTGTCAAAGGCATTCGCCAGAAACGAACGCTGAGTCAGAAAGGATTTGAATTAGCCAACGGTCTGCCCTTCATAGCGACTGATTCGGCCATCCACCATTTGTTAGACGAGCATACGGTGGCCGATGCCCAACACTTGCAGATCGCACTGGGTAAGATCCGGCAGACATTTGGTCATTTTGGCGGCCGCATTTTGGCCATCGATCCGCACCGTGTCAAATCCTATAGTAAACGGCAGATGCCTCGCCGTAAAAAGGATAAAGATTCAAAGCCTGCTAAACTGGCTCAAACTTTTTTTTGTCTGGATGCCGACAGTGAACAGCCGATTTGTTTTACGACGGCTTGTTCTGCCAGAACGGTCACCCAAGCCACACCGGAGATGTTGACTCTGGCAGCTAAGATTCTCAAGTTCGACGGCGAGAAACCACTGGTAATGGCAGACAACGAACATTACACTGCTGAGTTGCTTGACTGGATCAAATCAACATCGGCTTATGATCTGTTGGTTCCGATGCCGAATAATCAATCAGTTCGAAGCTCAATTGAGCAGATGACTGAGCAAGCATTTACCCGGCATTGGGCCGGCTATGCGACCGCAAAAAGTGTTTACCAAATGAAGACCGGCAAAAAGGACGCATATAATCAGTTTATCCAACGCAAAGGCGAACGAGTAGACGACTATGACTTCAAATCATTTTTGTGCACCAGTGATCGAGACGAAGTACAAGATCTGTCGATTAACTATCCGCAACGCTGGCACATTGAAGAATTTTTTAATAAAGACCAGGCGCTGGGTTGGGACCAGGCCGGCACGATGAACCTGAACATTCAATACGGTAAGATGACCATGGCACTATTTGCGCAGGCCGCCAGTTTTATGATGCGGGCACGCATCGGGTTACCGGAAGCCCAATGGGATGCGCAACATCTGGCCCACGATTTTTTCAGGGCATTGGAAGGCGATATTCGCGTCAAAGGCGACACCATCATTGTGACCTACTATAATGCCCCTAACGCTGATAGGATGAGAACGCATTACGAAAACTTACCGGATAGATTAGCTGCCGAAGGCGTACAACCCACAATACCTTGGTTGTACGATTATAAACTTGATTTCCGATTCAAGTAATCAATGGGATCGTATTTTTTGTCATTAAAAATAAACCTACGTGTAAGAAAGGCCTGCACCCTGTTATTTATTGCATATTATTTGAGCTGCAATTAGGCCTTTGCAGCAAATTAGCTGTTGACTATATCGGTTTGAAAATTCTGGGTATAGCAATGCGAGAAGATCGGCCGAACTTTGCTGACAAAATCGTACTATGTCAAATAAATTTGCTTGATAAAATATCTGCCTTCGCGGGAATGACGCTAAAGGAGGTTTTAAGACTTTTTGCGAAACCATCAATATTTATTCACGTAAAATTCAGATATTCGGATTGTCATGAAAGTCACCCTGGAGAACATCACCAAAGAATCAGCCATCAAATCTCTTGCCTATACTTTTCTTTTCGATACCATCATTGCATTTTTTTTGACAGCGATGAAATTTGGCGGCGGGTTTCTTATCAACTTTATCATCTCTCAGTGTATCGGTTTATCCATATGTACCTGTGTTTTGATTGCCCATCTTTTTTTTGAAAATGCCGGACCTGCCCTGAAAGCTGTGCTGGTGGCGTTGGCCTTAATTATCGGTACTGTAGGCGGCGCCTATTTGGGCTCGTTTTTATCAGGACTGAGCTCCTCAACCCTCTTTGAAAAACACAGCCTGCTTCAATTGTTGGTACTTGGCGTGATGTTTGGTTCAATTATTACATATTTTTTCAGCTCCCGGGAACAGATTGCCGAATCACAAGCCCGAATTCAGGAAGAAAAAATTAAAAGACTCACCAGTGAGAAAAAAGCAGCAGAAGCAAATCTCAAGTTGCTTCAAGCTCAGATCGAACCTCATTTTTTGTTCAATACCCTCTCCAATGTCTTGAGCCTGCTGGATACCAACCCGAATAAGGGCAAATCCATGCTGGTCGATTTCATCCAGTATCTGCGAGCATCCCTGACAAAAATCAGGCAAGAGAAAGCCACCCTGGGACAGGAAATGGAAATGATCCAAGCCTATCTTAGTATCTTTAAAGTCCGGATGGGCCATCGATTAAAATATACAATTGACTTGCCCAAGCATTTAGAAGCAACGTTATTTCCGCCAATGTTGATCCAACCTTTAGTGGAAAACGCTATCAAGCACGGTCTGGAACCCAAAGTCGATGGCGGCGAAATCCTGATCAGGGGTATTGAAAAAGATGACCACCTGCGATTGGAAATAGTCGATAGCGGTCTGGGGTTTAAGGCAGAACGAGACTCCGGTATGGGACTGTCAAACATTCGGGAACGGTTATTTTCTTTATATGGAAACAAGGGTCGCTTGATATTGGAAGAGAATTCGCCCCAGGGCTTGAAAGCCACAATTGAGGTGCCGCATGGCAAATCCTGAAGCCATTATCGCCGATGATGAAGAGCAGCTTAGGATTCATTTAAAATCAAAACTTGCCGTAATTTGGCCGGAGCTTAGCATATGCGGTGAAGCGGCAAACGGGCTCGAAGCCCTTGATTTGATTGAATCGTGTCGGCCCGCGATCGCCTTTCTGGATATCAAGATGCCGGGGTTGACCGGGATAGAAGTCGCTCAAAAAATCAGTTCGGATTGCCGGGTGGTTTTTATTACGGCCTTTGATCAATATGCGATTGAGGCCTTCGAAAACGAAGCCGTTGACTATATATTAAAGCCGGTTACCGATAAAAGGCTGGAAAAAAC
>JAQYVG010000305.1 GCA_030145595.1 Desulfobacterales bacterium
TGCTATGTTAGAATGTTTGTGGTCCTGGTAATTACCGAGCTATATTATTTACCTGAAAAATCACTTCGGCTAGGATAAGGAAATGGATATCACATAATCGCCCGTCCGCCTGAATTTGAAAATATCACAATAATTTGGTATGCATGATAGGATGGTTTTTTGGCAAGATAACCCAAAAACACAAGATTCCCAAACCGAATCATCTATGATAATAGTTTGAAGTCACCCGTTGGTTCAGGCAAGATCATCAGTTTTACAAGTCCATAAAAATTGCAGATAATCTCAATATATCTGTATTGATCGTGAATAGTTCATTTTTATCGAATAAAACAAACCTTAATTCTGTAGAAGAAAATCAAATTGGAGGTAATAAACATGAGACATTACAAAACGAGGCTATCTTGTTGGATGTGCAGCCTGGCGTTCATTCTTATCCTACCCATCGTGGTAAGTGCTGGCCACTACACGGATTTCCGTTATCCAAGGGAAAAGCAGCTTACGAAAGATGGTTATCCAACCCCGCTTAGCGGTCAACCCATTACCAAGACTCCTTTAATTGCCAAAAAAAAGGGTGTTACCCTTAAGAAATATCCAGAACATTATATCCCCGGGAAAGAGAAACTTGGTGATAACGAGATGCGAATCACTATGCTGGGATCAGGCAGCCCAACCCCAATTCGTCGGGCGCAGGCTACATCTGGAATCCTGGTCGAGTTAGGAAACGGTAAAAATTTTATTTTTGATATAGGCCCAGGAACAGCCGCTAATCTCTATAGCATGGGTATACATCCTGCGCTGCTCGACAAAGTGTTTATCAATCACCTCCACCTGGATCATTGCGGAGGTATTTTCCCTCTCTTTGATGCCATGGGCTGGGCCCGCAATACACCTCTTCATGTGTGGGGGCCATCAGGAACAACGCCGGAACTTGGTACTGCAGCATTTACAAAGCACATAAGAGCAGCAGCTGAGTGGCATGTTCAGGCCAAACGGGATTTGTTGCCAACTGGCGGCACGACGATCACCGCCCACGAGATTGATATCAGTAAGTTCAGCCCCGAAAATCCTCGCCAACTCGTTTATAACGAAAATGGTGTGAAAATCTATGCTTTTCCCGTAGTTCACTGTATCGATGGCTCGCTGGGCTATCGCCTTGAATGGAAAGGGCTTGTCTTTGCATATACCTCTGACAGTGAGCCGAGTACTTTCGAGGCAGAGCAATCCAAAGGAGCAGATGTATTTATTCACGAGGTTTTTCCATCTCCGGAGGGTTTTGCCGCCCATACCAAAATGCCACTTGAACTCGCAGAAAATGCTTTGGGTGAGCACACTGTGCCCGAAGAACTTGGGCGTGTTTTCAGTATTGCCAAGCCTGGTTTGGGTATAGGTTCTCATTATACATTGGGTGACGCTATGATAGACGATGCTTTTAAAGGCATGGCAAAAACATATGATGGTCCAGTGATGCTTGCACATGACCTCTCAGTCATCAACGTTACGCCTGAGCAGATCGTTGTTCGACAAGCTAAGACAAATTTGCTTGCCTCAGTTCCTGATGCTCCTAAACTGGAAGGGGTGGATATGAATCCTGGTGAACCCAGTGAGTCAAAAACACCAGATTGGTTGAGAAAAACTGTGATTGAGAAGTAACCCACCGTCGTCTTGGGTGATTCGGCTGGGCGTTCAGTCAACCTGAGTGCCTGGCCTGCCGATTCCTGCTTGAGGTTAGTTGGCTGGTTGCTGTGAAACCGGTGATATCATTAACGTATCACGGTTCACAGGGATAAAAACCAAATCTTCAATTTAGGCTGATTGAAGATTTCTGCCTTTCATCACAAAAAAATGAAGCCCCAAAATTTGTATGATTGGGATTCCGTATCAGCTATTGACCCAATAAATCCCGTGGTGTACATTTAGACAAGCAATCGTCAATTCAGGACCGCCTTGTTCCATAACAAAATCATACAACATATTGTGGGAGAGGGATGATCTGGTTTTTACTAAAAGGCTGAAACTGAACGCCAGACGTGTTTTTAGTAACACATCAGATTGGAATCATTATACACTTACTTTTTTACAGGTGTCACGGACACGAGTTAAACTATAAAACTTATTTGATAGTGGTATTTTAAAAAAGCCTGACACGCAGGGATTTTGATGAAAAACTAACTGCCTCCTTAGTTTAGTACAGAATCGAAAATAATGGATACTGTTCAAATGGAGTAAAGACCAATGCTTACGAAAAGAGAAAAGATCACCGGTTGGGAGAAGGTAAAAGTCTTCGGACCCGCAGTTTTGCTGACTTTAATTGGGTTTTATGTAGCCTATCGGTTTGTTGGTCCCGCTCCTCCTCGGCATATTTCTATCAGCGCCGGTGCTCGAGATAGTGCGTACTTTACTTATGCCAAAGCCTATAGCGAAATCCTATATCGAAGCGGAATCGACCTGGAAATAACTACTACTGCCGGATCCGTTGAAAATCTTCAATTGCTTGAAGCGGAATCCGGCGGTGTTGACGTGGCTTTCATACAAGGTGGAATCGGTGCTTTATCCCAGTCAGATGATATCGTGTCGTTGGGCAGCCTCTATTATGAACCATTGTGGATTTTTCACCAAGCCGGAATCAAACTAAAACGTCTGGTCGATCTGAAAGGGTTGCGTGTAGCCGTCGGCAAAGAAGGCAGTGGTACCAGATTTTTGGTGATGAAATTGCTCGGCCGAAACGGCATCACCGCTGATAACACACGAATTTTATCATACGGCCACCAAAAGGCAGCCGATATGCTTTTAAACGGCAAGGTCGATGTTGCTTTTTTTGTTTCCACCCATCGCGCACCTTATTTCCCCAAACTTTTCAAATCAAGGTCCATAGTCCTGATGGGGCTTGAGAGAGCTGAGGCGTATGCGCTCCATTATCATTACCTACATGTTGGGGAATTGCCCGAAGGTGCACTTGATTTCGAGACCAATATTCCGCCACGCGATCTCAAACTGGTAGCCCCTACTACCCAACTTGTGGCTCGATCCGATCTGCATCCCGCTTTGATCAATATACTGCTGCAGGCGGCCAAAGAAATTCATAGCAAAGGTGGTGGCTTGGAAAGAAAAGGAGAATTCCCCTCGCCCAACTATATCGATTTTAAGTTAAACAAGGAAGCGGAACGCTTTTATGAATCCGGCCCCACGCTCCTGCAGCGCTATTTTCCTTTTTGGGTAGCCAATTTTCTTGCGCGTATGAAAATTATGTTGCTGCCGATGCTGGCGTTGCTATATCCTCTTTTTAAGACCATGCCGTTGATATATCGATGGCGTGTGCGATCCCGAATTTACCGTTGGTATTCAGAGCTTGATGCCGTAGACCCCGATAACTATAAAACCGACATTGCTTCGCACCTTGATGAGGATATGGCTGAACTCGATAGAATAGAAAAGAACGTATCAAACATTTCCGTGCCGCATGCATATTCAGAAGAGCTTTTCCACCTGCGCCTTCACATCGAACTGTTGCGAAACAAACTCATAAAAATGAGCAGCAAAGGTTAACAAATTAAAGATTAAGGAGAAGGATCACTCTCATATCAGCGGAGGGGTTCTTCGAGAGGCGGTACAGTTGACCTCCTATAAGACACAGGGTTCGCATAGAGAATCAGGTCGATTCGGCATATCTTGCGGTTGCTCTTACATAGGCTCGATGCTTGATTTCTGCCTTCCATCAATCAAAAAATGAACCCTAAAATTTACATGATTTGGTTTCCGAATCTGCTATTGACCCAATAAATCCCCTGGTGTACATACAGGCAAGAACTGAACCGCTTCGCGGAAAGGCAACCCCACCGCTTTGGTCTATATTGATCATATCCCAACAAAATTAACATTTCATTCCAACGATTCTCAGCTATAATACCTTCTTGGTAGACGGATGTGTCTAATTC
>JAQYVG010000306.1 GCA_030145595.1 Desulfobacterales bacterium
GACGCTTTACGGATATGGTGCCGGTATGATGCCCACCGCCAGTGCAGTGATAGGCGATACGGTCGATATTGCCCGCAACCTGATGACAGGAGCAAGCGGCAGAGTTCCGCTGCTTTCATACCAGATGGATAACATTCGGGAAATTCCGGTTATGCCGCTTGATGAAATCTCTATGCACTACTATTTTCGCTTTGCCGCCCTGGATCGCCCCGGTGTACTGTCGAAGATAGCAGGTATTCTGGGAGATAATGACATCAGCATTCAATCGGTTCACCAGAAAGGACGCCAAACAAGAGGTTCGGTTCCTATCGTTATGCTGACACATATAGCCAAAGAAGCCGCTGTTAAAAAGGCATTGCTGGATATTTCAGAACTTGACATCGTTGATGACAGACCTGTTCTGATTCGGATTGAGGATGATAATGAGATCTATTGATTTTAATGTGAGGTTTTATGCAAATTGTTTGCTGTGACTTGGAAGGTATTTTTGTCCCTGAGATTTGGATAAATGTGGCTGAAAAAACCGGTATTAAGGAACTCCGGCTGACAACGCGTGATATATCCGATTATGATGTCCTGATGAAAAAACGTCTCGCCCTCCTTGATGAAAACGGACTTAAAATAGAAGATATTAAGGCTGTTATCGCCACTATGAACCCCCTGAAAGGAGCCGTGGAATTTCTTGAATGGATGCGATCATGCACTCAGGTGATTGTAGTTTCCGACACGTTTGTCCAGTTTGCGCGTCCTTTGATGAAAAAACTTGGCTGGCCGACGCTTTTTTGCCATACGTTATCCATTGCCCCCGACGGTACGATTACAGGATACAAGTTACGCCAGCAGGACAGTAAGCGCCATGCGGTCATTTCTTTAAAAAGCCTGTACTACAAGACCATTGCCGTAGGCGATTCTTATAATGATATTACTATGCTGAAGGAAGCCGACGCCGGCATTCTCCACAATCCGCCGGAAAATGTCAAAGATGAATTTCCCGAGTTTCCGTTATCCTACAGCTTTGATGAACTCAAAGCCATACTTAAACCTATACTTGCAAACGGATAATCTGGACTTGGTTAACAGTTCAGCCACAAAAGCACCAAGACCGTTACCGGTGAACAGTTATCAGTGAGAAGTGATCAGTAAAGGGAAACTGATTACTGATAACCGATAACTGATAACTGACATTAGTGTCTTAGTGTCTTTGTGGCAAATATTTTTGGTTCCGGCTTGTCCGGGTTGGGTTTTAAGTTTGGAATTTGGGATTTGAGAGATATTTTATGCTTACACACAAAACAACACACAGGGTCAGATACAGCGATACCGATAAAATGGGCTTTGTCTATCATGCCAACTACTTCCGCTGGTTCGAAATTGGCCGTTCAGAGCTTTTCAGGCATTTGGGGCTCAGCTATAAAGAGATCGAAGCCCATGGTTTTTTTCTGCCTTTGTCCGAAGCTCACTGCAAGTTCAGCAACCCTTCGCAGTATGATGATTTGCTGATTATAGAAACGACGCTTGATACAAACGTTAAGGCGGGTATGAAGTTTGATTATCATGCATATAGCGAGGATGAAAAAACAACCCTGGCAACAGGATATACCAAGCATGCCTGCGTGGATCGCAGCGGCCGGCTGGTGCGCCCGCCTGAATTTTTAAAGATGATTAAAGACCGCAAAAACTAATGCATATGGATTTTTCTAAATTTGAACGATGCCGCATCCTTGTTGTGGGCGATTTGATGATCGATGAATACCTGTGGGGGGAAGTAGATCGAATATCACCTGAAGCCCCGGTCCAGATCGTTGCAGTCGACTCCGAGGATTACACGCTGGGGGGGGCCGGAAATGTTATTAACAACCTTGCCGCCCTCGGTGCCAAAATAACTGCGGCCGGAGTTGTCGGCACCGGTAGAAACGGACAGCTTTTGCTTAAAAAGCTCAAAGAGCTAGGCGTTGATGCCGCCGGTATTATCACGGAACCTGACCGGCCTACCACGATGAAAACAAGAATTATAGCAGCCAACCAGCAAGTCCTCAGGATCGACAGGGAAACAAAAAAAGCTATATCCGATGTAACTCACGATAGGTTGGCAGGTTATATAGAAAACAAAGTCACCGGCGTTGATGTGATATTGATTTCCGACTACGGCAAAGGCGTGGTTACAAACACCTTGATGGCAAGACTGATCGCCGCCGCTCGCAAACATAATAAGATTACAATTGCTGATCCTAAAGGGCTCAACTTTTCAAAATATTCAGGAGTATCTCTGCTGACCCCCAACAAAAAAGAAGCAGCTCAAGCCTCAGGTATTGAAATTGTTGATCAATCAACTCTTACTGAATCAGGCCGCAAAATTCTTGAAACCGTCGATATCAATAAACTCCTGATAACATGTGGCAAGGACGGTATGGTTTTATTCCAGCAGAATAAAGCTCCATGCAAAATCAATGCTGAAGCCCGCCAGGTATATGACGTCTCCGGAGCCGGTGATACCGTCCTGGCCCTCCTTGGCCTGGGAATCGCTGCAGGAAAATCATTTGAAGACTCAATGACCCTTGCCAATACTGCTGCCGGATTAGTAGTGGGAAAAGTCGGCACGGCCACGATTTCAAGACAAGAACTCAGCGCTGCTCTGCTGCCAACTAGAGACAGCACCATTTTTAAGCAAAAGCGACTCTCCGAGCTTCCGGCCTTGGTTCAAGAACTAAAGAAACAAGGCAAGCGGCTGGTGCTGACAAACGGATGTTTTGATCTTCTGCATACCGGCCATATTCTACTTTTCTCGGCCTCAAAACAGCTTGGTGACGTGCTTATCGTTGCCATTGATGACGACAATTCGGTCAAAGCTCTCAAAGGACCGGAGCGACCTGTGATCAGAGCCACGGAACGTGTCCGTATTATCAGCGCTCTGGATACGGTTGACTATGTTGTTCTGTTTTCTTCCGAAGAACTGGAGTCGCTGATTAAAATCATCCACCCGGATGTGCTGACAAAGGGCAGCAACTATACTTCTGAAAAAGTTATGGGGGGTGAGCTTGTCAAGCACTTAGGCGGCCAGGTTGTCCTGATACCTGTTACCGAAAATGTTTCATCAACCCAAATCATCAATAACATCAAAAGCCGCGACACCGCCGATTGAGCTAATTACCACTTTATACTTTATTCACCGCAGAGACGCTAAGAACGCAGAGATATTTTTTAATTTTGCTTTTCGCTTAGACGCCGAAAAGCAAAATGACTTAACCCTTCGGGTAATAGTTCCTCTGAATTAGCCACTATATCTCGAAAGAATTTGTGGCGTATAGCTTTTCCGACCCGCTTACAGCGGGACTGAGAGCTTATCCATTGCCGTCCACTCAACGGCAATGGATAAATATTAATCTTTGCGTCCTCTGCGTCTTTAGCGAAGCGAGCGGTAATAACTAACTTACGTTCCCGCACAGCAAAGTTTGGACAATAAGCCTAACTAATTGTTTATGGGAATAAATTAGGGCTATTATGCTGTCAATGCAGGAAAATTCCGACGGAATTACTTTCAAAGTGTATATTCAGCCGCGTTCTTCGAAAAATATGATCGCGGGACTGCATGGTGATGCGCTTAAAATCAAGCTAAAAGCACCACCGGTGGACGGCGCTGCCAACAAAATGTGTATTGAGTATTTGGCAAAATGCCTGAAGGTGCCAAAGTCATCTTTAGAAATTATCTCCGGACACACCAGTCGGACAAAACGGCTCCGCATCCATTATATATCCCGCAAAGGACCTTCCCAAACCGAACCTGAACAATTAAAACACGCCATCTTAAATTTACATTACACAAAACATTAAAAACAGCTTGACTTATATCCTCTATTCGTCTATTTAAATTTTTTGCTATAACTAATCAACTTGTTGCGGGGTGGAGCAGTCTGGTAGCTC
>JAQYVG010000307.1 GCA_030145595.1 Desulfobacterales bacterium
GTCAATTTGGCCTATTGAATCAATAAGTTAACGGAGAATTTTATGATTTAAGGAGCGTCCCGGAAGTTCCCAGATTTTAAATGTTTTTTGACCAGTATCTATTATCGAAAACGCAAGATACATACCAAATCAGGGCAAACACTTAACATACACCCAAAGATATAGATAACTTCTTTAATATTAGGCAGATAGGCCGAAGAAGTGCCAAGGTTATTTGGCGAACATACTCGTTCCAATTGTTTTCGTGATATAAAATTGACAGGCAGGTCTGTTCTTTATATCGTATAGTTTCGATTGCCACCTTTTTAAGGGAGTTTAAAATATGCGTATTGTTCTTGTTAACCCCAATCCCATGAAACCACCGGTAACTCCGGTATCTTTAGACTATCTTGACAGCGCCTGCCGTGAGGCCGGAATAGAGGTTGACCTGATTGATTGTTCGGCCGAACCGGATTGGAAGTCCAAGCTTGCGCTGGCTTTACAATCCCAACCGGTCCTTGTGGGCGTCACTGTCCGCAACATCGACGATTCCTATTTCGCCAGTCGGGATTTTTCCCTGCTGCGCATCATGCCGGTACTGGAAGAAATTAAAAGATTGACGGAAGCGCCCATTTGTTTGGGCGGTGTCGGCTTTTCCATCTTTCCATCTGAAGTTTCTTCATTTTGTGATGTGCCTTATGGTATCTGTGGCGACGGAGAAGTGGGGCTGGTTAAATTGGTTGCAGCGCTAAAAGGTAAAATCAATCTGGAAGCCGTACCGGGACTGGTCTGGATGGAAAACGGAAACGTGAGAACCAATGCGATATCGCCGGCACCCCTTGAAAAAATAGATTTGGCCTCCAGGTCTCTGCTTGACAACATGTATTATTTCGAAAATGGCGGGCAGGTTGGGTTCGAGTCCAAGCGCGGTTGCTCTCTAAAGTGTGTTTATTGTCCGGAACCGCAAATAAGGGGTAACGTTGTCCGAATGCGCCATCCGCAAAATGTTGCTGCGGAATTAGCCGGTCTTTATAATCGAGGGGTCAAGGTTTTTCATACCTGTGACAGCGAGTTTAATTGCCCTTATTCCCATGCTGTTCTGGTATCCAAAGCCATTATTGAATTCGGACTGGGGAGTAAAATTAAATGGTATGCCTATTGTTCCCCTGAGTATTTTACCGAAGAATTGGCAGATTTAATGCGTAAAGCCGGCTGCGTCGGAATCGATTTCGGTGCCGATCATGGGGACGATCAAATGCTGCGTCGACTGGGCCACAGTTATGCTTCAGAAGATTTGATTCGAATTCGGGAAATCTGCCGGCACAATAATATAATTTGCATGTTCGATTTGCTCCTTGGATCTCCCGGTGAAACCAAAGAATCGATTGAAAAAACGATTCATCTAATGCAAAAAATCAAGCCCGATCGTGTGGGCATCAGTCTCGGTGTGCGGCTTTATCCAATTACGCCGCTGGGGCGTCAAATCATAGGAGCAACAAAAGAAACCTTGTCGGAAAACCCTAGTCTTTTTGGAGATCTAAAGGATAATGCCTCTTTTCTGCGCCCGATTTATTACTGTGAGGCCGGTTTGGGTGAAGATGTGGAAGACTGGTTGCATGGTCTGGTTGGTGAAGACCCGAGATTTTTGCTCGGACGGCGGACCGACGCCAATCCAGATTATAACTACAATGACAATCCGATGCTAACAAAAGCGATCAAACAAGGACACCGTGGCGCCTATTGGGATATTCTGCGCCGGGTATCGGAAAACATTCCTCCTTTATTATAGTCCCACAGGGGTTTCTTGTTTAATGTTCACGAATCCATGAGCATGAATTAACATTCATATACAATCTCACCAAAGCTGATTTTACCATCTTTCCTTGTAACTTCCATTATGCTTGTATACGTTTCTCCAATAGCTTTATCATAAACCCCTAAATCATCATGTTGATAAATAGCTTGCTCTGCACATTCATGGCAATTAATTTCAAATAATTCAAGTTCCCCGTCTATTTCTATTTTATCCTTTTCACCAACTACAGAACTAAACCTTACATCATAGTTAACATTCACATTTGTTGACTTGCACTCTGGACAAACTGAAACACAAAAAATGCATTTGCCACAATAAGCATGTTCTTCTTTTTTCTTTTTAACTGGAGCAAGTTTTTTTGCTATGGGTTTCTTTGTCATAACTTTCTCTAAGATGTATGCTTTTAGGTTTTGCATTTTTATTCTATTTCTTCTTATAATTTCCAAAGGTGATAGTAAAATAGGTTTTTTTTTCTTCTTCTTTATCTTTTCATCTAATTCATTTTTTATGGTTTGCTTGCCTTTCATAATTTCCTTCTTTCTGTTAAGGAGATTCTTTTTTGTGGTACGGAAAACGTGGGTTATCATCAGCGTGTAAAATACCCTGACTTATGGTATGGCCTATCCTCTGCAATCCACTTCTCAGCCCATGCCATACCTTTAAAAACTCTTGTTTCATGAGTTAAACATTTAATGCTAATCGCTTCATATATTTTCGTTAAGGCCCACTCCGCTTTATTAGAAGCGATAAGGGCCACTCTAAATTCCGGCCCCACTTGATCTGATATGTCATTAACACCATCAATTATTTGGCAGATATCTTTAACAGAAAGATTTAAGAAATCACACTTTCTGAAATCCCACAAAGCGGCCCCATTACTTACAAAGTTTGGATGATTGATTTGCCGATCAATTGCCGACATTATATCATCATATGATACCTCGCCTATTGCTGTTTGGATCGTCACTCCCTCTTTCGACGCTTCTGTTTTAATCATAACCCTATACTATCGGCAATCTGAAATAAAAATTTAGCTCAAAGCTCATTCTCATACACGTCCTTGATTTCCTGCGGCCGGATGCATCCATGACCTTCCAGCGGTACAGGGACCACAGACGACTTATCGGATATTTAATGAGCATGGTCGTTACGAGGGCCGCATTGACAGCAAGGGTCGGATTTTTGGCGAGCATGGCCGCTATGAGGGCTGCATTGACGACAGGGGCCGTGTATTTGATCAGCATGGAAAATATAAAGGTAGGATTGAAAAGCGATGAATCCGAGAAGGGAGCGTGACTCGAATATTTCATGATAATTATAGAGCATAAATTTGCTGAAAAATTATCATGAAATATTTGAGTTAAATGGATCAGACATCCCCGTTAAAAAAATCAAAGCCCTGCTTCTGGTGTGACGAGCGCTTATTCTGGAAACTCGAAGAAAGAAACGTTCCATATCCTGGATATTTCACAAGTCTGAGGCGTTCATTTGCCCCGACAACGGGATTTCCGTTTTACTCCAACAAGCAACCAGTATCCCTTGGCACGGCGAAGCACTGCGAAGACGGCAGCATCCAGTATGACAGTCAATTTGGCCAATTGAATCAACAGGTTAATGGTGAATTTTATAATTTAAGGGGCGTCCCGGAAGTCTTCTGGATTTGCGATTAAAGGCAACAATCTTCAATTTTCAGGTTTTATGCTCGCATACACGGATGCGATAATTCTTGGTAATGCTATAGAGCAGGCACATGAGGAGGGGCTGGAGTATAAAAATGATTGATATTAACACATTAATATATTAAATTATGTGATTATGACCAAAAATTGCCCGGAGCTTATTGCAGTAAATATTTCAATATTGATGAATATGTAAAAAGATCGTTTTTCTAAACTATTACAAGACCATTTAAGAGTATTTGTTTTAACTGAGTAGCGTATGAACAAAAAAACTGTCCTACTGGCTGGCGAAAATCGCGTTGATCTTGAAGATCTTGCTGAGATTTTCAAAAGCCTTGGTTTTATAAATATTATTAAATCCGAAAACGCCAGTAATGCCTGGACGATGATTCAGCTTAAGGAACTGGAATGTGTCGTTGCAGCCTGGAAAATGAAAGAAAT
>JAQYVG010000308.1 GCA_030145595.1 Desulfobacterales bacterium
AAATTAATGTACTCAACTTGCTCATCAAAAAAATCCCTCATTTATGAATTGGAAACTCATTTAAATCCACCCTATTATTATTGCTAAGGAACTAAGGGTTACTCCAGATTATTCAATAGTATCTTCATAATTGGGTCAGTTGTCTTTCCCGGAGTGTTGATAAGTACCACAAACCGATACGGTCCGCCCTTACTGTTTTCAATATAACCTGCCCGGGTGCTGATATTGCTAAGCGTTCCGGTTTTGTAGAAAGCCCTTCCTTTACGGTGCATCAGATGATAATGCGGCGCAAACGCTTCCAGGATGATATGCAGATTTCGCGCTGAAATTTTATTTTCCCTGGAAATTCCCGAGCCCTCAACAATTTTAAAATTGTCAATTTTCAATCCATCCTTCGCAAAGGTTGATGCCGCTTGAACACCTTTAGAAAGAGTGCCGGGCGGGCCGTATACATGCGCTCCTGCGGCCACGAGGAGCTGATTGGCCATAAAATTGTTGGAATACTCAAAAAGTTTTGAAACCACCTGTTGGATTGAAAACTCGGATACGTATTTAAAAATCAGTTTGTCGTCCTCTTTTCGTACCCGGCCGATTCGAATCCTGCCTTTGATATCGATTCCTTGCTGTTTAAGAAAATAGCGCATAAGATGGCCGGCATAACGCGTGCTTTCGTCGGCCTCGCTGGAAAGAATGATGCGGCCGTGCTTCAGGCCGGATGCACGGATTCTATCGAGTGCAAACGGCAGCAGAGGGGTTTGTGGTTCAGCACTGACATAGACGCCGCCGGTATTACGTTTAAAATTAACCGTGTTGAAATTGACGCACAAGGCACCACTAGGTGAATCATACGGCTCGTAAGATGATGTGACTCCTGGAATTACGATGGGATCGTCAAAATAAGAGGCATCCAGCACCAGGTCGTTGATCCTTTTTTTCCTGCTATGGAGTCGTGTGGCAAGCACTGTAGCGATTTGCACTAAGGCTTCTGAAACAAGAAGCGGATCACCATATCCTTTAACAATAAGGTTATCCTCTTGATCCAGATAAAACTCAGTGACAAACCTGTGGTCCGGGCCCAGAGAATCAAGGGCAACCAGCGCTGTGAGTATTTTAAGGGTAGATGCCGGGATCAGCTGTTGGTCGGCATTTTTTGAAAATAGAATGCCGCCCTTAGAGTCGGCGACCAGCACAGCATCCTGGTTGCCGACAAGGTTATGCAAAGCATCAAGATTTCCGGCGTAACTAATTTGCAGTTGTGCAATGCAAAGCAGCCAGAAAAAGACAAAAAGAATCCGAAAATGGAATAATGACCGAATTTTCGGTGTTGATATTGAATTCATCAACTACTTGCTTTCCAGGATAAGTGTTACCGGTCCGTCATTGATCAACGAAACCTCCATCATGGCACGAAAACGACCGGTGGCAACGTGAACGCCTGTTTTGCGCACCTGGGCGACAAAATACTCGTAAAGTTCGTTGGCCTTGTCCGGACCGGCGGCGTTGATAAATGAAGGCCGCCGCCCTTTACGGCAGTCTCCCAGCAGGGTAAACTGGGAGACCACCAGCATTTCGCCGCCGATATCGATTAAGGAGCGGTTCATCTTGCCCTGCTCATCTTCAAAAATTCTCAAATTTACGATTTTTTCCGCCAGGAAGTCAGCATCTGCGGATTGGTCCGGTTTGGCAACACCCAGCAGCACCAGCAGTCCGCTGTCGATCTTACCGATGGTTTCATCGCCGACGGTTACGGAACTTGCTTTTACTCTTTGGATGACTGCGCGCATGATGATACAGATCTATATGCAGAGACACGGTGGATGTCAAGAGCGTCTCGCTGTTTCAAAAAGTAAATTGAATTATTTCATTTTATTCGCTATAACATATCAGTAGTGTCCGGTTTAATTTGTAACAAATTCAAGCAGAAATATATGCTACTGACTTAGTTTCTGTAATCAATTTTCACCGCAAAGACGCAGAGGGCGCAAAGAAAAGATACTTTTCTTTTGCCGTTGACCCCGCTAAAAACGGGGTCAACGGAAAACAATAAAATAAATACTCTGCGTTCTCTGCGGCTCTAATGAGCGAAGCGAATGGGCGGTAGATGGGACTTTTTACGAATTCATCAGCACAAGGAAGGATAAATCATGAGCAAACAGGAACTCGCCATTCTTTTTTCGGGAAGCATTGATTCGCTTGCACTTTATGCTCTTTCAGCGGTCGGCAGACATCCGGATATACCTCGTCCAAGGAAGATACACTTGTTGTGCATGCAAAACGGAGCATTGCGCTTTATGGCCTTTCCTTTTGAACGCTTTAAAACTGCTGAAAAAATTTTAAAGGCTCAAGCGCCATCAACAGAGCCTGTGCCCGAGAGCAGCTTTGTCGAACTCGACACGGTTAGGCTCTTTCAAGGGTTGTGGCTCGATCAATGTGAAGAACTGATGCCGCAATACAACGGTAAAAATCTTGTCTGCACGGCCTGCAGGCTTGCCATGCACACCCGTGCTGTGATCTATTGTGTCGAGCGGCTGGTTCCTATTTTCATCGCAAGCTGTTCCGGAAATCAGGCATGTTGTCCGCAACAGAATGAAACTTTCGTTATAAAAGTAATGGATTTTTCATACAATTTTGGCATTACTACCCGATTTCCGGCGGATAGTGATTTTGATGATGAGATGGTTATTAAGCACCTTCTTGAGGATTATGGACTCCCTTCAGACAATGGAGGTGAGCGCAAGTGCTTATTTGCACAAACACTTACCACTGCAACTGAAAAAGAAATTGGAAGCTATCTGGATGCCATGCTACCGCATCTTAATAAATACGTAGAAAGCAGGCTTGAGGGCAAAATCAGGGCCGCAGCCAGGTGTTTTTAGGAAATGGTAACCTTGTATTTACGGAGAAAATCCATCGGGTTGTAGGAGAGTTTAGCTTTGCGCAGACCTTCGTCATCCAGGTCCTGTTCGCGGTTCACGATTATAAATTCATCCGTTAAGTTAGCCAGAAACATTTGATTGATGGCCTGGTATACGCCTTTGTATTCCGGATTTCCTTTTTCAAAGTGAATTAGAAGTGTGTCTCTGCCCAGCCGTTCTGCCACCGTATAGGCCACCATCGAACCTTCCACCATAACAGCGCCGCCGACGAGACCTGTTAAGTTTCGCCAACCTTTGAGAATTTTTTCGATGGCACGATTTTCGGCTGCAAGCATATCTGACGACTCGCAGTCACGCCAGGTGCACCAATCGGTCTGCATGGCCAGAGCTTTTGCAATCATTTCATACTCCAGGTTAACATACGTATAGTCGTATTTTTTTTTAAACTGGTTCAAAAGGTTCTTTTTTTTGTGAAAACGTCTGCCTTTAAGCTCGATTAGATCAATTGTGTGGTATAGATAGTCCCAGTTGCCTCGTTCTTCTTCGATCGTTAAGTTGTTTCCAAGATTGTTTTCCAGGCACCTAAGCAATTCTTCGGGCATCCGGGTAAATATGGCCGGTTCGCTTATGGTCGCATTAAAAACTTCAATGAAGTTAATGTCCTGCCATGGTCCGACCGGTGCCCAGTATAAAACTTGTGGTTTGGTTTGCTTGATCCAGACCAGATTGTCCTTCCAGGCCCAACTGAGGTCGTATTCTTGGGCCCACCCCCAAATGTTTACAAAACTGTAGTCAGAGGTCTTTTGCGGGCATTCAGAGAGACGTTGTAAATACGCCGGTTGCTTTTCCAAATTGATTGATTCAAACTCTAACATCACTTTTCATCCCAACCCGGACAATCCGGAAAAAATATTTGCCACAAAGGCACAAAGACACTAGTGTCAGTGATCAGTGATCGGTTATCAGTAACCCGTAACCCGCAACCCGTAACTCGCAACCCGCAACCCGTAACTCGCAACTCGCAACCCGCAACTCGCA
>JAQYVG010000309.1 GCA_030145595.1 Desulfobacterales bacterium
AGGACATAAAGTCCATATCAAAGCTGCTGAACGATTCTCCCAGAAATCACCTCCTGTTCACCATGGGCATAAATAACGGACTTAGAGTTGGAGACCTACTCAAACTGAAAGTAAAAGCCGTGCGAAACCTGAAAATCGGAGACACGCTGAAGATAAAAGAATCAAAGACCGGAAAAGATAATATACTCGTAGTTAACAAGGCCGTACACAAATCCCTTAAAAATTACCTGGAAAAGGTTCAGCCGGGAAACAGCGACTATCTATTTGCCAGCAGAAAGGGGAATAAGGCGATCACTATTCAGGCGGTTAATAATATGATCAAGAAATGGACAAGAGCGATCAACCTGGCGGGGAATTATGGCGCTCATACATTAAGAAAGACTTGGGGGTATATGCAAAGGACAAGGTACGGCGTCGGGTTTGAAATCATATGCAAGCGGTACAATCATTCGAGCCCGGCGGTTACGATGCGATATTTAGGAATTCAGGACAAAGAAGTCCACGAGACGCTTATGAATGAGATTGGTTAAGGAAGGTTAATCCCGCCTTACAACTTGATCATTCTTTCCCTTCTTGATATTGTAAACTTTGCACAAGGAAACCGATTTCCGTAAGGGATCGGCATCAGGCTGGACACCGCCAACAAACTGTGCCAGTCCGGTACAATTCACTTTCAAACAAGGAGCAACAGATATGGGTGATAAGGGAAAGAAGGATAAAGGCAAAAGGGAACAACAGAAAAAGGCCCAGCTTACTCAAAAGGAAAAACGAAAATTGAAAAAAGAAAAGAAGGAATAAATGCCCAGTGTTGTTCGGTGACGTTAAATCAAGCACGGAAGTTGTATGCCAGTTATGGTTTCAGAAATCACCCAGAAAAGGACGGCACCGAAGATGACCACCGACAAATTTAAGGATCAGTGCTCAGATATGACGAAGAGGCTTTCCGGTCATACAATTTAATTTTTTGGTCTTACCTATTCGTCTATAAGTCGCCGGGCCAAAATCACCAATGAACGACTCAAGAAAAAAAGAAAGCTAAATAAAAAGTATCGGCAGCTTAAATCAATGATCGAGGTTTAAGCCTATACCATGCCTTCTTTTTATTGGGTGGCTTGCAATTCCTCCCTGATTACTCTCCGTAAAGTGGTTTCATTCAGAGGTTCCAGTCTTTTATTAAGATATTCCCTCAGGGCACTATTTATCATGGTCTGATAGTTGCCGCCCCCCGCTTTATGCACTTGGCTTTTAAAATACTCAACAATGTCGGCATCCAGGCGGATGGTTATACGCACTTTACTGGGATCACGTGGAATTACCGGACCACGTTTTCCTTTACTGAAATCATATTCATCTCTCATGGTTCACACCTTATACTGTTTTTGTTCATACTTTGTTGCCTTCCGGGCGGAAATTATGCGGATGACATTTCCCCGCCATGTATACACCACAACAAGAATGCGACCATATGCGTCCATTCCAATTGTGACAAACCTTTCTTCATTATGGTCAGGATCATCTATGGTAACCGCATTGGAATCATCAAAAACTGTCGCCGCATCAACAAAATCAACACCATGTTTATCGAGGTTTATGGTTGCCTTATTGTGATCCCATTCGAAACTCATACATCAATGGTATGCACAATCTGTGCACAAGTCAACCAATAAATAGACATTTGATTTTTTAACTGCAACGCTACCGTGGTTTTATATTTGGGAAAAGGCTCCTCAGGGAGCAGAACATAACAAAGCGTTTATTAAAATGAATAAAAAAAACCCTGGGAGTATTAAACTAAATCTTTACAAAATTTCTTTTTTGTGAAAAATCCATATCTATACCTTAGCGGAGCAATGGATTAATTGTAAATTGCTCTAATTGTCCATACTTATAATTATCTAATATAATTACAAATAGCCCCCGTAGCTCAGTGGATAGAGCATTGGATTCCTAATCCATGTGCCGCAAGTTCGATCCTTGCCGGGGGTACCAGAAATGATAAGGGTTTGCAGAGGTGTTGAGCTGCAAGCCCTTTTTTGCTTGAGTGGTTATTGGCTCAGAGTACTATATATTAATGATTTGGTTTGGGAATCTTGAATTTTTTGGTGACAGGCATCAACACATCAAGATGATGACGTATTTTATGACTGACATATTTTTTCACCGCCCATTCGCTTCGCTCATTAGAGGCGCAGAGGACGCGGAGGTGTTTTTCTTATTTTCGGAAACGAACTGCAAAACCCCGTTCGCCGTAGTAGTAGGAGTCTCGGGAATACAAGTACTCGCTGCCGTGACTGAAGTAGAAGCCCCAAGCCGACGACGAACCCTTTATCTCACCGGACCATACCCACCATCCTGTGGTTTTCAATAAGGGTGTCATGTTGCGTTGCCCTGCCCCTTTATTATAAAGGGATTTAACCTCTTTTTTAGTAGGCATCCGCCAACCGCCGCCGTCAACGGTAAGATTTTTTACCCAAGATTCAGCTTTATACCAGGTAGTATCTCTATCGGGTCCGACATACCATTCAAGACCTGTTTCCTTGTCGTAAACGACTCCGTTATTATGGGCAATGAACCGTCTGCCCTTATCAATGACTTTAGTTGTTTCACCATTGGATAACTGATTTTTGTTAGGCTCATCAATTGCTTTAGATCGCAAACGTACTGCAAGACCCCGAGAGCTGACGGAGTCTTCTCGGGGGTACAATCCTTCGAAGCCGGCGTAGATATAAAAGGACAAAGCCAACGAATCTTTAGTTTCCGACGACCATACCCACCATCCCGTGGTCTTCAATAACGGAGGCATATTGTGTGTCCCGGTTCCCTCTTGGTAGAGAGTTTTCAGTTCTTTTATCGTAGGCATCCTCCACCCACCGCCGGCAACGTTTAAATTCTCAACCCATCTCTTGGCCTCATACCAGTTTGTATCCCTGTCATGCCCGGCATACCATTCAAGCCCCGTTTTTTTATCCTTAACCACACTGTTATTATAGACAACTAACCATTTATCATCACCAATGACTTTAATTGTTTCAATATTTGTCAATTGTTTTTGTTTAGGCTCATCAATGGTTTTATACAGGGTTACGTGGCCTCGATATGCCCATCCCTCAATTCCGCCAATTCTTACTTTATACCAAGTACCACTGCGGCCAATTACTTCAACGACGGTACCCTTTTTTATTACTGTACCTATGATATCACTTTTTAAATTCGGCCCTTTTCGAATCTTTACGCCAGGGGCGTTTATATGCACAATCTTTCTTGGCTCTGTAGTTGTAGAAAGTCGCTTTGTCAGATCTTGAAATTTATCAACTTTGTAGGTTGCCGAACAATTATCGCGAATTCCAAAAAAGAAGACTACTAATAGACAGCTAAGTATCGATATCATGAACATCTTTATAATTCTTTTTGAAACTATCTCGTGCATCTAACCTACCTCATCTGCACCCTATAGTTGCATAAACAATACGGTGAGATTCTTGTAAAACAACTTAAACAAAGGATTTCCTCCAATTCATAGGTCTTGATCAAGATACAACTCCCGGTTATTTCCAATGATAGTAGTTTTTTCACCGTGTTGTTTACCCTCCGGGAAAGCCGATAATAGCCCATCTCCTTTGTTGTCAAGGGTTCGCAGTAAATTACTACGGCTTGACTTCGGCTGAGCTCAGTCGATGCCCACCCTTGA
Source organism: Desulfobacterales bacterium (assembly GCA_030145595.1). Lineage (GTDB taxonomy): Bacteria > Desulfobacterota > Desulfobacteria > Desulfobacterales > UBA11574 > Desulfatibia_A. The sequence continues at coordinate 3,689 of JAQYVG010000309.1, forward strand.
CGCCGCGGACCTGGGGCATCCTCGACTTTTGCAAAGTTAGGGTTCAGATTGTCTATCTTTCAGCGTCCGTTCCTGACTTTTGATCTCCTGATGAGCAGATGGCCTCCTGGTGCGATGATTGTTGATTGGAAACTACTTAGTGTCCGTCCATAAATGGTCTTTTTGCCCAATCTCTGCGTTATGCTCAAAAAATAATCCTCGGAATAACAACTA
>JAQYVG010000030.1 GCA_030145595.1 Desulfobacterales bacterium
GAGTCTTGCACGCGGACTGGGACTGTCACCACTGCTTATCGGCTTGACTGTGGTTGCCTTTGGGACTTCGGCGCCGGAGCTGTTCATCAGTATTGTTTCTTCAATCAAAGCTAAAAGTATGATTGCGGTTGGAAATGTTGTCGGCAGCAATATTTGCAATATCGCCCTTGTATTAGGAGTGGCCGCTTTACTGCATCCTATCCAAAGCCAGCCATCGGTTTTTCGGCGTGATATTCCTATTATGCTGGGTATATCCGTATATCTTTTGTTGATCTCGCTGAATTCAACCCTTGGAAGGCTTGAGGGCGCCACATTATTTGGCGGTATTATCGTCTATACATGTTTCAATTATATTATCGCCGTAAGGGAATCGAGGCAAGGTGCCGCTGTTGAAAGCATCACCTATGATTCTACCGCCGTACAGATCGAATATGCCGCCGGCAGGTCCAGGCAGATTTTGTGGATTGTGATCGGAATTATCGGTGTGATCGGCGGTGCTGAAATCCTGATTGATGCCGCTGTTGTCATCATGAAAGATTTCGGCGTCAGCGAAAAGTTCATCGGGCTGACCGTGGTTGCCTTTGGAACTTCGGTTCCGGAGCTGGCCACCTCTGTAGTGGCCGCCATGCGCAAGGAGATGGACATCAGTATCGGCAACCTGGTGGGAAGCAACGTTTTCAATATGCTGAGTGTCTTAGGGGCCGCCTCCCTGGTGCGGCCGATTTCTATCCCGGGCGGTTTTATTGACAGCGGTCTGCTGGTCGATTATCTGGTGATGATGGCTATCAGTGCTCTACCGTGGTTAATGGCTAGAAAGACGTTTACCATCCAGCGCAGAGACGGCTTGATTCTCCTATCCTGCTATGTCGTCTATGTCGCCTATCTGGTCTTTAAATCTTAAACACAAGAGAGGATACCCATGAGAAAAGAGACAATATGCGTGCATAGCGGCACCATAAAGGATGACAAAATGGGCGGGATAAACACGCCTATTTTCACATCATCGGCATTCGACTATCTCGACAGGGATGATATCTCATATCCACGCTACTTCAACACCCCTAACCAGAAGGCGGTTGTCGACAAGCTCTGCGCCTTGGAAGGAGCGGAAGCCGGAGTTCTCTTCAGTTCGGGTATGGCCGCAATCAGTACAACAATACTCGCCTTTGCCGGTGCCGGTGAACATGTGGTCATGATGGACGAACTTTACGGGGGAACACACGCGTTTGCAACGGCTGAGTTTAAGAGACTCGGAATCGACTACACGTTTGCTGCTACAGACGCTGAATCCGTTTGCAGTGCAGTAAAGGAGAGCACCAAGGTTGTGGTGATAGAATCACCGACCAACCCGCTGCTTAGCGTCATTGACATCCAAAAGGTGGCGGAGTTTGCTCGCAAGCATCATCTGGTCACAGTCATTGACAGCACCTTTGCGACCCCCATAAATCAGAATCCTCTAAAGCTTGGAATCGATGTTGTGGTGCACAGCGGCACGAAATACCTGGGAGGTCACAGTGACCTTTGCTGCGGCGTGGCGGTAACGACGCAGGAAAAAGCCGACCGTATCCGCTCCGTGGCACGGCATCTTGGAGGCAGCCTCAATGCTATGACCTGCTACTTGCTTGAGCGCAGCCTGAAGACCTTAGCGGTCAGAGTCGAGCGCCAGACTAAAAATGCCAGCAACATTGCTCATTTTTTAGAAGAGCATCCGACTGTCAGGAGAGTGCACTATCCGGGGCTGCCGGGTTGTAAAGGCTCTATGATTGCAAAATCCCAAATGCACGGTTTCGGCGCCATGCTGTCGTTTGAACTGGATGATGCTATAGTTAATGCAGCTCGCTTTGTTAAAAAATTGCGTCTTATCAAACCAGCCGTGAGTTTGGGGGGCATAGAAACGACCATATGCTCTCCTGCAGTAACTTCACACGCAAAGCTCTCGGCTGCTGAAAGGCAGAGAATTGGTGTAACGGATTCACTGCTGAGACTTTCTGTCGGCATCGAACAGGTGGATGACTTGCTGGAGGACCTGCAAAACGGCCTGAATTGCTAAGTAGGATCGAACAGAGGTTATCGGGAAGTTACCATAAAGGTTTTTATGAGTTTACAAATTTTATATGTTGAGTTACTTGGGGAAACAGATCGTCAAGATATCAAAACGCCAATTAGGGTAAGAGGGCCGGCATTAGAATCTGCATCATCAGGGCAAAAGGCAAAGTCCTAACAAATTAAGAGGTCATATCATGGGTATAGTTTCAATAAGTCCCCAAAAGAACCGCATTCATATCAAATTCCTGGACATGAGTAGAAAAGAGATTGAATTAACCGTAATGAAAATTGAGGTGGCGGCATTAGAGTTGAACCCTAATTTTACCTGTTTGATCGATTTCAGACTTGCCGGCTCTCTTTTAATGGAAAACAAAGATTTGCTCGAGAGGGGTCAAAAGGCATTAATGGAAATAGGAATAGGTAAAGCGGTTCCGCTGGTAACACAACAACAGATTGCAAGCCCTCAATTCCAAATCTTTGATATTGTGCGCAGCGGGTATGAAATTGAATACGCTACTAGTACGAAGAGTGCAAAGAGAATCCTCGATAATTATACAAGAGAAATTGAGCAGCTAAGTAAACAGACTCGGCGAAACAACTCTTTGTTTAGAATCATAGACAGAAACGGTTGGGAGGATGAACTTAAGTTTGCGGACTATAAGCATGCTATAAAACGGTTAAAAAAGGTTCGTCAATCCGGTCGAAGTGATGCCATAATTATAAATGTTAAAATTTAATAAAAATGATGATAAATTTTTTGCAATTCGCCTGTTCTTTCTAACGATTCTTAATACACTCAAACAGCACACGCTTTAAGATATACTCATTCATTGCGCTCATAGGTCAGGCTAATAAAAAAAATAGTTGACAAAGGGTCTTTTGTGATATAGTTATTAAGCATAAACTTAAATACTAAATCGAATTGCGGATTCTGAATATGAATTTTGAGTGTGACGAGATGTTTAAAGCCTAATTTTTTTTGCACTTAAAATTAAGTAACTGCTTAAATGCCTAATTGGATATCATCCGCAAACAGTCGTTTTGCGAGTAAATCAAAAACAGAGAGGAGGTGATATAAGTGGCTGACAAAAAAAGTGATTGTGGCTGTGGGTGCATTGGGATCAAAGAGAGTCCCACCCAGGCAACAAAAGAGGAAAAAAAGGGCGAAAAGAAAGTCAAGAAATCTAAATAAACCTAACCCGTATTTCTCAAGAAATGCGGGCTAAGAGGCCGGCCTGCATCAGGGGGGCGGAGAGCAAAAAGTTCTCTCGCCCTTTTGATGGTTATGCAGCTTCAATCCTTAGGATCACTCCAGGTCTTTTGGAGATGATCCTTATTTAATTACTTTTTCCATTGCTTCAAGGACTTCATTAATTTGCCCGGCTGTTATATGCCCTTCATCCAGCAAAATTTCACCAAGCAGGCGGTGTCCAATAGGTTTGAGATCTTCAGCGATCTGTATCTTCATGGCCTCAAATAACTGTTCTGATGTGATAAAACCTTCTTCAATCGCTGTGACGCCAAAGCGTTTGTCGAGTTTTTCTACCGGCATTTTATTTCTCCTTCCGGGTCAGTTGCGATGGTAATTTTCGATCAGCACGCACGGTCGGGAATGAGTGCAAATTGCAACAAGGAATACATCAATATAACATACACAATTAATTGAAAATTATCAATAATGATTTTAACTTGACCATTACCGGTAGGGATCGTCATAAGAATTTGTGAGTTGGCTTAATTGTAATTATTATATTGGACAGGATTAACAGGATCTTCAGTCTTTACTTATAATTTTTACAGTTTCCGGCCTGTCCCGCTGAAAGCGGGGAAGAAACTGTGAAAGACTAATCCACCTATCAATGGAAATTAGATTATCAATCTCGAATTACATAAGTGACTGTGGCTTTAAGGTATTACATATTCGCCAAGGGCGATGATGTTTTAGCCGTTTCGTCTCTCCGAGGCGTAGGCTCTACGAGCCGGAGGCAGGAAACGGCTAAAGATTAAAAATCCAGTCAATCCTGTTAATCCTGTCAAATATGCCAGAGGTCAGGGATCAGAGGTCCCCAGTGAAATGGCTTCAAGATTTCACCCCAGTACGATCTGCCGGCCTGTCCCGGTAATTCCACGGGGACCTACCCCGATTAAATAGGATGGGGTCATTGTTCGCTGGAAATAAACCGTTGACATGTGTAACCTGAAAGGTTACGCTGTGATTAATGATAAAAACATTCAAACATAAAGGTTTGGAAGCGTTTTTCTATACTGGCACTAAAAAAGGGATTAGACCTGAACATGCTGACAGGCTTGAGAGGATTCTGGACCGGCTTAATGCCGCAAGTGAAATAAAAGATATGAATTATCCAGGCTCCTTTCTACACCAATTGAGTGGAGATAAAAAAGGCCAATATGCCGTCAGGGTATCAGGCAATTGGAGAGTATTTTTCGAATTTATTGACGGTGATGCCTTCATCGTTGATTATGATGATTATCATTAAGAGGTGAAGCCATGCGAAAGATGAAAAGGCAACCTACACATCCTGGAAAGATCATAAAGGAAGATTATTTGACGCCATTATCCATTACGATAAAAGATATGGCTGAACTTCTAGGCATTTCCAGAAAAACATTATCAAAAATTATTAATGAAAGAGGCTCTATTTCTCCAGATATGGCGTTACGTCTGTCCCGTGCCTTTGATACTACACCTGACTTATGGTTAAATTTGCAGAAAAATTACGATTTATGGCATGCTGAAATTTCTTCAAAAGAATGGCAATCTGTAAAACCTATAGCTCCCCACTTGCTTCATCCTAATGCGTAAATGAACAGCGAACCATTGCGTTGAGTAGACGCCTAATATCTCGAAAGTAGGGGACATAAGTTTATTATAAGTTGCTCGTTTAATCGGTTTCAATATCCACACAAAATTAATTCAAGTTCAAATCCTGTCTCCTGTGTCAGTTTTTTCTTGACTTTCTGGGTGATAATGCCGAGATACAAATATATCTGAAGCCTACCAGTTTTAATATTTTTTCTCGGATGCGCGTGCATCTTTTCTGCCGGTCATCTTTAAATATAATCTATTCCTCACCGCTCTCTCGAATCACCGTTATGATTTTTCCGACGATCTCTTTTACCTGGTGCTTTTTATTAATGTTTTTTGCTTGATCATCCCTCTTGCTATGGCCGATGAAATGAGGTAAAAAAACTTGTGTAAAACTTATGCAGTTTTGCCCCAAAATGCATAGATGCGGGCATAAAAACAAAAAAGGGACTCCGGATATAAATATCTGAAATCCCTTTATAAACGATGGAGCCGACGATCGGATTCGAACCGATTACCTGCTGATTACGAATCAGCTGCTCTACCAACTGAGCTACGCCGGCACAAAAAAAAGATCGTAGTTTGTTTATGTATCAAAATCAAGAACAAATATCACTTCAATCTTTGATTGAGCAAATCCCGAAAAGGAGCAAACCGATTGATTGCACCGGCCTTTCCGGGGCTGACAGGGCTTATCTTGCATACAGGATATATAAGAAACTGAAAGCTCCTGTTATTGCCATAGTTGCATCGACAAAAGATGCTGAGGTCTTTTTAGAAGACCTGCTGTTTTTTTCAAATAAAACTAACACACCCATCATATATTTCCCGCCCTATAATATCTTACCCTTTAAGGATCTTGCTTACCATAGCGAGACTGCAGCAAAGCGGATCCGTACACTTTACCGGTTGATAGCGGATGAAGTGCCGATGATTGTGGTGACAACCGTAGACGCCTTACTGCATAAAATCATCCCCAAACAAGAAATAATTAATTATGCCGAGCTTATAGAAAAGGGGGAAGAGATCGACCGAGATCTTTTGGTCAAAAAGCTGCTGTGCGGTGGCTATGTTCAATCCATGATCGTGGAAGAGCCGGGCGATTTTTGTATAAGAGGCGGTATCCTTGACATTTTTTCACCACTTTACTCTGATCCTTTGAGAATTGAGTTGTTCGGAGATACGGTCGATTCCCTCAGATTTTTTTCTGCGGCGGATCAGCGGACAACGAAAAACATACTAGAAGCCGTCATCCTTCCGGCCAAGGAAGCGATTCTGAAAACCGAGCATACAGATGAGATCATAACCCGCATAAGGGCACAGGCTTCCACGCTGGGGATCTCTGTAACCAAGGTCAGAGAACTGGTGAATCGTATCAAGAGCGAAGGCGACTTTCCCGGGATCGATAGTCTGATTCCGCTTTTGTACCCCAAGCTTGCCTCCTTTTTTGAATATGTTCCGGAGCAGGCCCTTTATATGTTGATAGAGCCGGCGGAACTGGAAAAAGCAGCCCAAGAATTTCAAAAACAGACCTCCCATAATTTTATATCTGCGTGCAATAAAAGCAGGCTCTGTGTTGAACCGCACAAACTCTATTTAAAGTGGACTCAAGCCCAAGAGATCCTCGGGCCCCAAAATCCCCTGGCGATTAAGATGCTTCCCATGTCTACAGTGAGCCTTGAAGGCAGGCAACCTGCCTTGCAGGTTGAATTTTCAGTCAAAGACAACACTACAATCGGCCTGGAACTTAAGCGTCGCCGGGAAAAAGCTCTTTTATCGCCGCTGGCAAACTGGATCAATGCTAAAAAGCAATCCGGAATTGCCATATTTTTAGTTTGCCATTCCGGTTTGCAGGCCCAAAGAGTGCAATCCCTGTTAGCCCCCTACGGTGTACAGCTAAGCTTTATCGAAAGTTTTTCAGATGCTGATCAAGGCAAAGGTCTTGCGTACGTATGTCTGGGGCGGATTTCCTCCGGTTTTGTCTGGCCGGCCGAATCTGTGGCCGTTATTACAGAGGATGAAATATTCGGCGTAAAACACCGGCGGCCAAGGATGACCGCAAAAAAACCCAGAACCGAGCTTTTGGCATTCGAAGATTTGAAAAAGAGCGATCTTGTCGTTCATGTTGATCATGGTATCGGACAGTATCAAGGTCTCGTAAAACTGCAACTCAATGGATCGGCCAATGATTTTCTCCTTATTATCTATCAGGGTGATGACAAGTTGTATTTGCCTGTCGACCGCATGAGCATGATTCAGAAATACATGGGGGTTGACGGTATTGAACCTGTGCTGGACAAGATGGGCGGCAAATCGTGGGCCCGGGTTAAAGCGCGGGTCAAAAAATCGGCGGAGAAGATCGCCGGGGAGCTCCTCAAGCTATATGCTGACCGCAAAGTAAAAAAAGGTTATGCCTTTAGCGAAATCGACAAGGAAGCACGGGATTTTGAGGCAGGCTTTCCGTATGAAGAGACCGCCGATCAGTTCCGGGCCATTGAAGAGGTTCTTAAGGATATGAAGACGAAGCTTCCCATGGACAGGCTTGTTTGCGGTGATGTCGGCTATGGTAAGACAGAAGTTGCTTTGCGAGCATCTTTTACGGCTGTGTATAATGGTAAGCAGGTCGCCGTTCTGGTTCCAACGACAGTCCTTGCAGAACAGCATTTTGCGACGTTTACCGGCCGCTTTGAACGTTATCCCGTCAATGTAGCCTGCTTAAGCAGATTTCGCTCGTTGCGAGAACAGCGAAAAATTGTCAATAATCTTAAAAACGGACAAATTGATATCGTTATCGGCACGCACAGGCTTCTTCAGAAAGATGTGCTGTTTAAAGATCTGGGGCTTTTTGTGATTGATGAAGAACAGCGGTTTGGCGTCAGGCACAAGGAGAAGCTGAAAAAAATGCGCAGCACGGTCGACATTCTGGCCTTAACGGCAACCCCGATCCCCCGAACACTGCATATGTCTTTGATGGGAATTCGTGACATCAGTGTTATTTCAACACCGCCTGAGCATCGCCGCGCAATTATCACATATATCTCTGAATTCGATGAAGCCGTTATTGTCGAAGCCATCCGCAAGGAGCTTGGCCGTGGCGGGCAGATTTTTTTTGTACACAACAACATTCATAAAATATGGGCAATTGCCAAGTATTTACAAGAGCTGGTGCCCGAGGTCAGACTTGATGTTGCCCACGGCCGGTTGGATGAAAATGAACTCGAAACTGTGATGCTGCGGTTTATGAACCGAGAAATCGATATGCTGGTATGCACTACGATTATAGAATCAGGCCTTGATATCCCTGCGGCCAATACTATCATCATCAATCGGGCCGACAGGTTCGGACTGGGCCAGATTTACCAACTGCGTGGCCGCGTGGGTAGGGTTGACGAACAGGCGTATGCATATCTTTTTGTTCCAAGTGAAAGCCATTTGGGCAAGAATGCTCAGAAACGTTTGAAAGTGTTGATGGAACACAGTGATTTAGGTTCGGGTTTTCAAATCGCTATGAGTGATTTGAGGATCAGAGGGGGGGGGACAATCCTGGGGGCTTCGCAGTCCGGCCATATTGCTGCGGTAGGATATGACATGTTCCTGAAGCTCATGGAAAACGCTATGGCCGAGTTAAAAGGAGATGCAGTGCCTGAAAGCCTTGAACCGGAGATTAACATCGCCATGTCTGCATTTATACCGGAAGCTTATATGGCTGATATCGACCAGCGCCTTTCGGCATACCGTCGCCTGGCAAAAATGACAAAGCTTAAAGAGATGGCCGATTTGAAAGCAGAGTTGATTGATCGCTTTGGTGATTTGCCGCCTGAAACAGAAAGCCTTTTTTTAAAAATTATGCTTAAAGTACTGTCAATTAAGGCCGGTGTGAAGCGACTCGATCTTTCAGACCGTCTGCTTTCACTCTGTTTTTCAGAAGCTCATCAAAAACAACCTGAGAAAATCGTAGATATGATTGCCGAGCAATCTAAGCGTTTTGAGTTTACGCCGGCCCATGTGCTGAAATCCAAACTGTCAAAAGGATCACTCAGCAGTCTTTTATTTCAGACTAAAAACATCTTGAAAGAAATCACACAACGTGTTAACAGCTGAATATTTATGTAAATTTTATGTTAAAATGTTGATGAATTCGTAATAAGTCGAATTCATCAGGTGTTTGGTGTTTTGTATTTAGTGTTTTGTTTCAAATATATGCTGATATACCAGTCTGTTAAATAACCAAACACTAAACACCAAAAACAAAATACTACCGTAAAATAATGAGAAACACTTATAATTTTATAATTTTGCTGGGCGTTTCATTGATGGTGTTAATCCTGGCCGCTTGTGCCAATCCTGATTCCGTGGACGAAAAAGAATATGTTATTCGGGTCGGAGACAGTCTCCTGACTGTATTCGATTTCAACAAAGCTTTTGAAATGGCTAAGACCGCTTATCCTCACAATGTAATGCAGGACCCGGTTGCTTTAAGGGAAGCACGCTTAAGGCTTTTAAATCAGTTGACAGAGCAGATGCTTATTATGGAAAGAGCTAAAGAGCTAGGGATAGAAACATCTGAGATGGAAGTTGAAAAAACTATTTCAGATATAAAAAAAGACTATCCCGAGGATGCTTTCGAGCAGACGCTGCTTGAGTTTGCTGTGCCATATAATGTCTGGGAGGAAGGCTTAAGGAAACGCTTGCTCATAGAGAAGGTGGTTAACGTAGAGTTAAGTGAAAAAATTACCATTACTCCTGAAGAAATCTCTAAATACTATGAGGGATATTACAAAGGAGACGGATTAACTTCAGACCTTAAAGACAGATCAAAAAATATTGATGAAATAATAATAACAAATTTGCGCAGGAAAAAGTTGGAAGAAGCATACAAATCGTGGATTAAAGAACTTCAAAAAAAATACACGATTGAAATTAACAAAGTGCAGCTTGAGAAGATAACCGGCTAATTAGGGGAGCATTGCCGCGCAATTGAGGCTAAATCTTATTGGAGAAGAATTGATATCGAGATGCAAGTCAGATATTTTCAAAGAATAGTTAAACATTCGGCTTTAGTGTTATTACACACTTTTCTTTTGTGTATGTTCAATTTCTATTTAATACCCGCAGCAGAAGGCACCGAAACCGTTGATCGGATTGTTGCCGTAGTTAACGATGATGTCATCACACTTTATGAGCTGAACCAGTCATTGCAGCCGTATGCCGAGAGGATCAAGACATTAGGATACTCTTCTAATCAAGAGCACACAATGCTCTTTAAGGTTCGGGAAGAAGTTCTTAGAAAACTTATTGACGAAAAGATTGAAGATCAGCGGATAAAACACTTGAATATTGTCATGAGCGAGCAAGAAGTCGATCAGACGATTGAGCGTATTAAAGAAAGCAATTATCTTACGGACGAAGAGTTTAGAACGGGATTGAAGGCGGAAGGATTAACCATTGATAAGTATCGTGAGCGTCTGAAGGCGCAGCTGCTCAGGTCTAAGCTGGTTAATCGTGAAATAAAATCAAAAATCGTAATTACTAATGAGGATATAAAAACTTATTATGACAGCCACAGTGAAAAGTATGGCGGGGAGACAAAGTATCATCTCAGAAACATCCTAATGAGAGTTTCTCCGTTGGCTGATGCGATAGAGAAGCGTCGAGTTAAAGAAGAAATAGAAGCTGTGCTTGCCAAGTTAAAGAACGGGGAGCCTTTTGAAAACCTGGTGGCGGCATACTCTGAATCACCGTTGGCCTCTGAGGGTGGTGATTTGGGATTGTTCACTCTTGATAAACTCTCACCGACTTTGCGAGAGGCCGTTAAAGACCTGAAGGCCGGTGAACTGACCCCTGTGCTCGATACGGAACATGGATATCAGATTTTTTTGGTCCAGGAGGTTATACAGATACCGGGCAAGCCTTTAGAGCAAGTAACACCCGAAATTGAAAGAATTCTCTTTGACAAGATTGTTGACGAAAGGTTTCAGGCATGGCTTGAAGAACTTCGGGAACAATCACACATAAAAACAATAAAATAACCTTAGACTATGGCTGCGAATAAAAACCATCTTTCATTTGGGCGTTATCTCAAGGCTGCCAGGCTTGAAAAAGAAATCGATCTTGAAAATGTTTCAGCGGAAACCAAGATCGGGATGTATTATCTCCTTCTTATCGAAAAGGAAGATCATGACCGGTTGCCTGCTGATGTTTTTGTAAAAGGTTTTTTGCGGGCTTACGCCCAAGCAATTGAAGCCGATGGTGATGAGGTTGTTAAACGTTATCTGGAAAGCCGGCGTGCTTTTCAGGAAACTGCAGACTTTGACGCCGATTTGAGAAGATCGGATCAAGCATATTGGCCACGTCTGTTTCTGTCTTTAGGGGCACTTTTCGGTATTATCGTTTTGTCCGTAATTGTAATATCCTTGGTGTACAACAGGCCCTCAGGCGATAATTCGGAATTGCAAATACCTGATAAACTTCATCGTGATATTTCTCCCAAGAATTTGCAGGTTCCGAATCTTGCGGTAGAAAAACGTGAACAAACTGCAGAAAAACTGTTGCTGAAGATTGTTGGCGTTGATAAGACATGGCTAAAAATAGTGACCGATGGTCAGAGCGCCAGGGAGTATAGCCTGAAGTCTGGTGATCTGTTAGAGCTTGAAGCATCTTCCGGATATAATTTATTGATCGGGAATGCTGCCGGCGTTCAAATAACCTTAAACGGAAAGCCCGTCAAGATATTGGGGAAGAGCGGCAAGGTCGTGAGTCTCCAGCTACCGTAGTATGTTTATTTCGTCCTGAAAAGCCTGGTCCTCTGGGCCTCCGGCTCGTAGAGCCTACGCCTCGGAGAGCCAAGCCTGTCCCGCTCTGCGGGGGATTCTTTACTAAGGCATAGTGATAATATGCATAATGACCGCACAAGGATACTAGTCGACAGCATCAAGAGACTGTTGAGACGCAATGCAATCGTCCATCTTCGCAAGATCGTGAACAAAACACATGGGGCGGACCTGTCTATGGTGTTTCGTTCATTGTCGATTACTCAACAGCTCAAGCTTTTTGAGATGATTGAGGACATCGAACAGCAAGGTATCCTTTTCAGCGAATTAGATGAAGGCGCTTTCCCGGCACTCATTGAAGGCATCGAACTGGATAAAATCGTGGAAGTTCTGGATCACATGCCTACCGATGATGTAGCCGACCTGATCGGGCAATTACCCAAGCAGAAGTCTGATGCTATTCTTGAAATGATGAAAAAGGAGGGGTCCGAAGAGGTTGAAGGCCTGCTCCATTACGATGATGATACGGCCGGCGGTATCATGAATCCGGATTTTGTCGCCTTAAGAGAGGAGACCACTGCCAAAGAGGCGATTGAATCACTGCAAAAAGAACACTTTGATGTGGAGATGCCGTTTTATCTATATGCGGTGGATGAATACGGCAAGCTGGTAGGCGTCAGTTCCTTACGGCAGCTTGTGGTTGTGCCGCCTGAAGAGCGTCTTAAAGATTTCATGTCAACAGATGTGTTTTCCGTTGAAACCAGCATGGATCAGGAAGAAGTAGCCAAAATAGTTGCCCGCTACAATATCCTGGCAGTACCGGTGGTGGATGAGACAAACCGGCTGGTGGGTATCGTCACGGTGGACGATGTGATTGACATATTCAGAGAAGAGGCGACCGAAGATATTTTGAAAATGGCCGGCGTCGGCGAAGAGTTTGTGGAAACACAGTCTGTTATCAGAAGCACGAGGATTCGTTTGCCGTGGCTGTTTGCAAGCTGTATCGGCGGCATTATTGCATTTTTTGTTATCAGTCATTTTGAAGGGAGTATAAAGAAACTTGCTTATCTTGCAGCCTTTATCCCCGTCATCATGGGTATGGGTGGAAATATCGGCACCCAATCCTCTACCATTGTTGTTCGGGGTCTGGCTACAGGGCGCCTTAACATAAGGGATACCTGGGCGGTAGTTTTTAAAGAGCTTTCCGTCGGGTTTATCCTGGGTGCATTTTATGGCTTTATGATCGGTCTGGTAGCCCAGCTTCAATACAGTAAGTCGATGCTCGCCGTCTCCGTGGGCCTGGCCGTGATATCTTCCATGGCCGTGGCGGCGCTGGTAGGCTCTATCGTGCCCATGGCATTTGCAAGGATAAATGTCGATCCTGCCGTCGCTGCCGGCCCTTTCGTGACGACAGCGATCGATATCGTCAGCGTTTATTTTTATTTTCGGATAGCTACAACTCTATTGGGTATATGACTAGATGCCAAGCTTTGCAACGCCTGCCATCATGCTGCGTCGCGTCGATTTTGGAGACTATGATCTCATCATTACATTTTTTACTTTAAAGCAAGGTAAAAAATCAGTTATTGCGAAATCCGCTAAAAAGAGCACCAAACGCTTTGCAGGTATCCTTGAACTCTTTTCTGCTTTAGATATAGTGTTCGGCAAGGGGCGGGGAAAAGGTCTGCCTGTTTTACAGGAGGCAGCCTTAGAGCACCCGTTTGCCGGTATCCGTTCCGATATTATCAAAACAGCCTATGCCAGCCACTGGGCCGAACTGATAAATGAATGGATGGAAGAGGGCCAGAAGCTGGATCAGCTTTACTACCTGTTCAAGTACATTCTCGGTGAACTCGATCATGGACGCATGCCCGCAGCGGGGCTTTCCATCCTCTTTCAGCTAAGATTTTTGACAATATCCGGTCTGCGACCGAATTTAAGGTATTGCAGTAGCTGCCGCAATGAAATCGATGGGATCAATAAAAATACTTTTACCTTTGACCTGCAAAAGGGAGGGCTTGTTTGCGGCGTCTGCGCGCCCGCTGCTTCAGGGAGAATATCTCTTTCAAAAGGAACCATTAAACAGCTTATTTGGATCAAAAACAAAGATTTAGCCAGGGCGGGGCGGATCAAGTTTACTTCTCAGGCATTAAAAGAAGGTTTGGCCTTTGTGGAGGCCTTTGTGCCTTACCATATCGGCAAGGAGCTTCGGAGCTTAACGTTTCTAAAGCAGATACGGAAATGATATGGCTGCATCGATGAGAAAAGTGCTGGAAGAATCGCCGGTTGAAACCTCGGCCCCGTGCAGGATTGATATGGGCGGAACCCTCGATATAAGTACGTTTTATTATCCACTGAAACACCTTAAGCCGTGCACCGTCAATATGGCCGTCGACTTGAGGACGCGTGTGCGCCTTCTTCCTTATCATCAGGGTATTGTCAAAGTGTCCTCAAAGGGGTTTGAAACCGCTGAATATCCGATCGATCAAATCCCATTTGATCATCCGCTGGGTCTTATGTTTGCCGTGGCCGCCTACTTCAGGGCTGGAGGCGTTCATGTCGATATTGATTCTTCATCGCCTCCACGCAGCGCATTGGGGGGGTCATCCGCGGCGGCCGTGGCCCTTGTTGCGGCATTTTCAAAGGTTTTACAAAAATCAGGCCAAAGGCCGATTTCCCTACAAAAGACAGCTTTGCTTGCCCATGTACTTGAAGCGAGTGTGGCCGGTGTACCGTGCGGGTTTCAAGACCAGCTGGCCGCAGCATATGGTGGTGCTAACGTATGGTACTGGCCGGGAAGCTATCAAGGACCTTTGTTTAGAAAGAAGACCCTTATCAAAAAAAATAAATTAAAGAGCTTTGAGCAGCATCTATTGCTGGCGTACTGCGGCATACCGCACGAGTCCAGTGATGTGAACAGAAAATGGGTGCGGCAGTTTCTTTCAGGAAAGTATCGTGGACTTTGGGCTGAAATCGTAGTATGTACTCAAAAATTTGCAGAGGCGCTGGCACAGAAAAACGTAAAAGATGCCTGTGCATCGATGAACAGGGAAACGGCCATCAGAAGAAGGATGACACCCGAGGTGCTTGACAAGATGGGGGTGGAGCTTGTTGAGTCCGCCATGGCAAACAACTGCGGTGCCAGATTTACAGGAGCCGGGGGCGGCGGTTGTTTATGGGCACTGGGCAAAATCGAAGATATTGACAAATTAAAACATACATGGGAAGTTATTCTTTCTCAAAGACCGGAAGCTTGCCTGCTTGATGCCAAGTTGGATTCTGAAGGGGTTTTGTGAAGGGTTTGATTGATTTATACCTTGAACGGTTAAAATTTGTGCTTTTAGATTCTTAAATTTAGACGGAATAATCAAGTTGCCTCATCAATCAACAATCATAAATCTATCACTTTCCTGAAATCTGGGTTGGTGAAAAGTTGAAACAAAAAGACGCAGTTTATTGCCGTGTATAGTATATAACCATCAACTAGTTTACGAGGAAGGAAAAATGAATTTTCAGGACGTAATTATGAGGTTAGAGAAATTCTGGGCGCAAAAAGGATGCGTAGTGGCTCAACCCTATGATATCGAGGTCGGTGCCGGAACATTTCATCCGGCTACGCTTCTAAGAGCGCTTGGCCCGGAACCCTGGAATGTAGCTTATGTCCAGCCTTCCAGACGGCCGACAGACGGTCGTTATGGGGAAAACCCGAACAGGTTGCAGCATTATTATCAATATCAGGTAATATTGAAACCTTCTCCTTACGATGTGCAGCAGCAGTACCTGGAGAGCCTAAAGGTTCTGGGGGTCGACCCTCTGGAGCACGACATCAGGTTTGTCGAGGACGACTGGGAATCCCCCACTCTGGGTGCCGCCGGCCTGGGCTGGGAAGTCTGGCTGGACGGGATGGAGATTACCCAGTTTACTTATTTTCAACTGTGCGGCAGTGTGGAATTATTCCCCATATCCGTGGAACTGACCTACGGATTGGAACGGATTGCCATGTATCTCCAGGGCGTGGACAGTGTCTTCAATTTAAAATGGAACGATACGATCACATACGGAGACGTGCACCATCAGCAAGAAGTCGAACAGTCGACCTACAATTTTGAAGAGGCTGATGTAAAAATGCTGCTCGCTTTTTTTGATCAATACGAGGCTGAGTCGAGCCGGATGATAAAGAAAGCGCTTATTCTTCCGGCCTATGAGCTTTGCCTGAAATGTTCGCATACCTTTAACCTTCTTGATGCGCGCGGTGCCATCAGCGTTGTCGAGAGAACCAGCTACATAGGGCGCATAAGAAATCTTGCCAGAGCTTGTGCTGAAGGATACGTAAAGCAAAGAGAAACCATGGGCTACCCGTTGCTGAACAAGTGAGTTTAACGGTTAAAGGATTATCGGGTTGTGTGTTTTTCTGTTATTTTGACTCATTGAAAAGACAGAGGTGAATATGAAAAGTTTATTGCTTGAGATAGGGGCGGAAGAGATTCCAGCGGGCTACATTGAGCCTGCACTTCAGTCGTTGTCATCGACGTTAATGCGCAAACTGACCGATGCCCGTATTACGCACGGCAGTGCTAAAGTTTTTGCGACTCCCCGGCGGCTGGCTTTAGAAATCAAAAAGGTTGCTGACAAGCAGAAGCCTTTGACTTCGGAAGTTTTGGGACCTCCTGAAAAGGTGGGGTTGGATAAAGACGGCCGGCCGACGATGGCCGCCCAAAAATTTGCCGAAAAAGTAGGCGTTTCCGTAAACGCCTTGGTTGTTAAGAAAACGGAAAAAGGTCGTTATTTATCTGCCAAGATTACCGAAAAAGGCCTCGCTACCCGAACGCTGCTGAAAAGTATTCTGCCGGAAGTGATTTTGGCGATACCTTTTCCTAAAACCATGAAATGGGCCGAGCTTGATATTATGTTTACACGGCCCATCCATTCGATCGTGGCCCTTTTGGGCAATCAGGTTATTCCCTTTGAGGTGGGTGATACCAAAAGCGGCCGGGATGCATTCGGACACTTTTTTATGCATCCTAAAAAGGTGAAAATTTCTACACCGGCAGATTATGTTAAAACCCTGCGCGATGCTAAAGTTTATGTTGATTTGGATGAACGCAGAAAACTTGTTGAGCGCGAAATCAACAAAGCCGCCAAAAAAGTCGGAGGACTGGTTTTACCTGACGAAGAGCTTGTTGATATTGTAAAAAACCTGGTTGAATACCCCGTTGCCACCGTGGGCAAATTTGATAAAGAGTTTCTTGAAATACCCCGCGAGATATCGATAACCGTCATGCGGGAGCATCAGAAATATTTTGCCGTAATTAATAAAAAAGGGAATCTCATGCCCTGTTTTATTGCCATGAACAATACCCGTACAAAAGATCTGAATCTGGTAGCCACGGGGCATGAATGGGTTTTAAGAGCCCGTCTTGCAGATGGGCAATTCTTTTTCAAAAGCGATTTGCAAGAAACATTTGAACAGCGGGTTAGCAAGCTTAAAGGTGTTCTTTTTCAGGCCAAGCTTGGAACTGTGCACCAAAAGGTGCAGCGGGTTCAAAAGTTGGCAGAGTACTTGGCCACTGCCGCCGGCAAAGGTGCGACAGTCAAAAAACAGGTTTCCCGGGCGGCCTGGCTGTGTAAGGCGGACCTTGTCAGCAGTGTGGTGAACGAATTTCCAAAACTGCAAGGGGTTATGGGAAGAGTATACGCATTGATCGATAAAGAGCCTAAGAATGTGGCGGACGCCATTGAAGAGCATTACCGGCCGACCTATTCAGGCGGACCCCTGCCGGAAACGGTCACCGGCGGATTGCTCAGTATCGCCGACAAGATCGATTCCATCTGTGGCTTTTTTTCCGTCGGGCTCACTCCCACAGGGGCTGCGGATCCATACGCGTTGCGGCGCCAGGGCATCGGTATTATCCAGATCATGCTTGATCAGGGCTTTTCATTTTCTTTGAGAAAATTGATTGAAAAGAGCTTAACACTTTTTGGCGTAAAGAATGCCAAGCAAAATCTCAAGGTCGCCGACCAGATTCTCACATTCCTGCAAAACCGCATGACCTATCAACTGGCAGAGGAAGGTTTTTCTAAAGATGTTATTGCGGCGGTTGCCGATGTTTCCGTGGATAACGTACCTGCCGTATGGAATCGGGTGCGTGCGCTTCAGGATTTGAAAACCGCGCCGGATTTTGAACCGTTGGCAGTGGCGTTCAAGCGCGTTGTCAATATCATCAAAAAGGCTGATGTCCGTATTAAAAAGACCGTAGATGAAAGCCTGTTTGAAGAAAAATCCGAAACTGCGTTGTATTCAGCCTATAAGAAAGTTAATAAAAAAGTAGCACAACATCTTGACAAAGGGAGTTTGGATAAGGCACTGCATGAAATCGCATCCCTGCGTGATCCGGTAGACGCTTTTTTTGACGGGGTCATGGTAATGGCCAAACAGAAGAAAATACGCAACAATCGGCTGGCATTATTGAAGCAAATATCGGACTTGTTTGGATTGTTTGCCGATTTTTCAAAAATATCAACATAGTAAAGTAGAGCACACAAAAATATTCGAAACCATTTGCCAATAAAAGGTTGCTTGGGTCATAGGACCCATGCAACCTTTTTTGGGTTTGTAGATCCGCACATAACAATAATGAGAGTTAAACTGAAAATATTTTTAATCACGAAAACACGAAAGTACGAAAACACGAAATTTTATTCTCTTTTAGGGTCTAATACCCCGCAGCTTGCTGCGCTAAAAGGTTAAAATGAAAGATTGATACCCCGTAG
>JAQYVG010000310.1 GCA_030145595.1 Desulfobacterales bacterium
GAATGGATGCGTAAACAGGGCTTCCGTTATCACACCATGGCCGAGGTGGAAAAACGTGGTTGGAAAGATGTAATGGAGGACATTATCAGTGAAGCTAAGGATGGTCCTGAGCACCTTTTTATTTCCTTTGACATCGACGTGATGGACCCTGCTTATATGCCTGCTACGGGCACACCGGAACCTAACGGTCTCACACCGCGTGAAACCTTTCCACTTATTCGTCGGCTCTGTGCTGAGAGCAACGTGGTCGGGTTCGAATTAGTCGAACTGCTGCCCTACCGTGTATCGGGTTATGAAACAGTACTAAATTCCGAACGTATTGTGAGAGAGTGCTTGGTAGGCATAACACTGCGCAAAAAAGGCATTACCGACAAAGCCTATTTTGCTCCACTCACAGTTGATGATGGACGTAAATAAGATTAAATTAATGGTTTTTTAATGTTGGTGATATCTCCAACATCTATTCACCGGCACTGACCACATAACTGCAATAAGAACCAAATATCAATGGCCTGAATTTTTTGAGATACCTTCATATCGTATCACCAAACGATAGTTTGGTGATATTGCTTTAATGTTATAAAGATCAGGGTTTTTGAATTGTTGTGATATCTATCCTCAAAAATTGAAATTAAAAGTGAAGGCACAACTCACCTCTCTATTTTGTCAAATCAAGTATAGGTCAGGACAGTTAAGGACAAAGCGCTAACTACTGAACCAGAACCCTGCCTGTCCTGCCGTAGCCCGAAGGCGTAGCCCCAAACTCCGAACTCCTTGGCACGGCGTCTTGTGGGGTCGTCTTGTCGGGTCGAAGCCGGAGGCGAAGACTGAAGCCGGAGGCGTAGCCCCAAACCCCGAACAAGGTTTTGATTCCCAATTCAGATAATCTGTGGTACATGGCCAAACTTAAAATTTTGAATTTGAATTCCCCGCAGCCAGCTTGTCGTAGCATAGCGGAGATCCCGATCCTTCGGGGTTGATGCGTAGCGAAGATTCCGCAAGTTTACTTACGGGAGTTTTATAAATCGTAACACGATTTTATTTAAGGAAAGGATACTCAAGGAAAATGAAAAAAGCGACTATTGTATTAGGAGTGATATTATTAGTTATTTCAGTTAATACCGCCTGGGCCGGAAAATTAAAACAAAAGGAGAATCCCGTGTACGTCATTCAAACAAATCTCGGCAGTATTGAAGTGGAACTATTTCAAAACGATGCACCGGAGACAGTCGCCAATTTCATCGGTCTGGCTGAAGGCACCAAAGAATTTAAGGATGCCGCCACCGGCAAGAAGGTCAAACAGCCCTTTTACGATGGTCTGATTTTTCACCGTGTAATCAAGGATTTTATGATTCAGGGCGGCTGCCCGCTGGGCAGCGGTACAGGCGGGCCGGGTTACAAGTTTGAAGACGAGATTGATGCCAACGCTTTAGGACTCGACAAGCTTAAAGCGACTGATCCTAAAAATGGCCCTCATCCTTTTTTGATGATCCGCAGTCAGGAGGATTTCCAGCGAAACGTGATCATGCCGCTGTTTCAAAAGATGAACATCAAATCCCAAAAAGAGCTTGATAAGCGACGCGATGAATTTGAAGCCAGGCTTAGCGCCCTTACCATTAAGGAGGTGTACGAAAATATGGGGTACGCCTACACAGAAAAGGGCTCGCCCCATTCGCCCGTACGTGGCTCGCTGGCCATGGCCAATGCCGGGCCCAATACCAACGGATCGCAATTTTTCATCAACATGGTTGATACAGATTGGTTGACCGGCAAACATACTGTATTCGGCCGGGTAGTAGAGGGTATGGATGTGGTTGATAAAATCGGAGCGGTGCAGGCCGGCTCCGGCGGCAAACCGGTTGAGGATGTGAAAATTATTTCCATCCGCCGCAAGCAAACGAAATAGTACATATCGTAACAGTTCAGCCACCAAGACACCACGCCAGTCACGGGTTAACAGTCATCAGTGAGAAGTAATCAGTAAGAAAAAACTGATTACTGATAACCGATAACTGATCACTTACATTTGTGCCTTTGTGTCTTAGTGGCTGAACTGTTATCAAACTTAAAGAAATCCGGGTTAGGGTGCCGACCATATGACCTCATCGGTATCGCCTTGCAGCGTTACATTCGGCAAGCCTTCTTTGTCAAAGGCTATCAATATGCTGCCTTTGACGCCCTCCAGCTTCAGTGTCGGCTCCGTATGCGCCAGGTCCAGAGTAGCACGGGGTGTATGGTTTGCATCATAAAAAGTCAATGTCGGATTTTCGGGGGCTGCAGCAATGGCTATGCGTTCTTTGCCGTTGCTGTCCAAAACACTTAACGTCTGAACCGTTATTTTATGGGTAGTGACTTGCGCTGAGCGCACTTCGTATTCAAGCTGCTTAAAACGAGCAATAACAACAGCTGCAGCGATAAATATCACCATTGGCAATACCATTGCCTGAGTTTCCACGTTCAACTTCTCATAATATCCTCCAAGCAGCATTACAAAGAGGATGATCACGGCTGGTTTCTTCCAATCTTTTTTATTCATTATCTATGATCCTCCTAATATCCGGGACGCGAGACCCTAATTGATTGTTTTGAAACCAGTTCATGGGAAATACAGGTTACACTCCTTTAAGCACATCAATCATCGAAAAAATCCTGCCCTGGACGGCATCTTTTACTTTTTTGTCAAGGTATGAGACGGCATCCAGGGTTCCCTGGGCGTAGACATCACGGCCGTTGACGTTATGGGTGAATTCAAACCGGACGGTTTTGTCGTCTGAGGCCAGTGCGTAGGTGTGCCATCCGTGGCCATCCAGAAATTCTGCACGGATGCCCCATACGTTTTGCTGAGCTTGGGGATCGCGTTCTTTGATAATATCCGTTTCGGCATAGGGTGTTCCCAGGCTGTTGAAATATCTGACCATGGCCTTGGCGGTTCCGCTGGTATCGGCTTTGCCTTGCTGATGACTTTCCTTGATTTCAAGATCATAACCTTCGAATAGATTCGGAAAAGTTTGGGCCGCATATTCCATCATGGCCTGGAATCCGACGATCTGTTTGGCCATATTGGGCGCTATTACCGCCGGGATGGAAGATGACGTGACAGTCTCTGTCAAAAGGTCCCGGTCCCCTCCGGTGGTACCCATGACAAACGGCAAATTATGCTTGCAATAAAATTCGGCATTGCTGTTGACCGCCGGTGGGAGACTAAAATCCACACTGATAAATGGGCCGCTGTTTTCTTGGATGGCGCTAATGGCCTGATCTCTGTCCTGCGGTTGAATCAGAGTGAAGGCAACAGAGCCAATGGTCGTTTCAGATGCAGTGATTTCGGGGCCGGTCAGAGATTGGGAAATCAGCTCAAAGCGGTTGTCATTGAGCGCGTGTTGAACAACATTTGAGGCCATATTGCCGGGCAGGCCGTTGACCATAACTTTTATCGGGTTCATTTTACACCTCCAAATTTGATGAATCCATAGTATTCGAATTCATCACGTTTTAGGTTTAAAGTGATAGTTCTTTATTTGAGCGTTCTGTCAATTTTGTGGGAAAAAATTAAAAGCAATCACGAAAGCACGAAAGAGTGAAAGCACGAAATCCTAATATTTTTCATGTATTCTTATTTTACTGCTTTAGTGATAAATAGATCTTTTTGTTTCCGGCCTGTCCAGCTCTCGGGAATCGTCCGGATTGTATTATGCACTATACCAGAAACGCTGTGTTCTTACAAATCAGAGTTCATAACTTAGTACACGTATTCTTAAATACGGTGTCGTATTAAAATTGTGTATTTTACAATCACCGCAAAGACGCTGAGACCGCAGAGAGAATTATTATTTTGCATTTGCCGCTGACCCCGCTCCAAGCGGGGTCCGCGGCACATGCAAACCATCATGCCT
>JAQYVG010000311.1 GCA_030145595.1 Desulfobacterales bacterium
GGACTACAAACAACGGACACATTGAGTTTTAACTCAATTAGGGTTGTACTTTCGTGTTTTCGTGATAAAAAGTTTGAATGATATTGTTCGTGCAAAGGAACATACCATAATGAGATTACCCTTAAATTTTCAAGCAAAGATCCGGAAAATCTTAAAAGTACTTTCTGCTCGAACTCTTTGCTGTCTGCGCTCTAAGGTCTATTTTGGAAAACACTTGTCAAGTGTACCAACCCGAAGCATAATCTTCTTCCCGTGTCATAATAACCTTCTCAACTGCGGTCTTACCGGAATAATTTCCTATAAAAGAGTGCAGAACAAAGATGATCATGCCACTGTGGAATCTTTGAATGCCATCTTAACAAAAATCGAGGACCTCAATTTTACCAGTTGCAAAAAAAGTGAATTAAGCTTTGACAACTCTTACCTGGGCGGAAAAGCGCTGATTGAATCTCTGCTGCTATCGGTCCGCACTTTAAAAACAGAAGATAATTTTTATAATGTATTTATAAGCAAAAAAATCCAAAAAGAACTTGCCGAATTTTCCGAGTGCCTGGCCGCAATCATTGATACTGAAGCAAAACTTCTCAGTGATCAAATGGGACATCTTGAAATTGATGAGGTCGACACTCTATCCCGACGAATTGACGATTTAAGAGATATTCGCTGGTGTCTAACCAACGAGATCATCGAGAATATTAAAAAAATTAAAAATCTTTTCGATACAAAAAAACAGCCTGATCCTTACTGTTTAAAAATCTTCAAACAGATTAATGCCGTGCTGAACAGTATCGACCGTCTTGAGGTAAGGGGCCGCGATTCAGCAGGTATCTCTCTGATGTTTATGATAGATGGTGCCGAATATGAAAGATTCAATCAAACCATTAAAGATAAAAATCTTTTTGAGCAGTTCAAAGAACGCTCCACAGAAGATGTTCTGGTTAACCGGGATATCAGTTTGCACAATACTGCAAATCCAAATGGGCAAAATCTCGTTACGCTGGCCCTGACATACAAGATCGCCGCAGAAATCGGAAGCCTTGGAGATAATGTCAATTTTCTGCGCAAGCAGATCAGACAAGATGACATTCTGCAGACACTGGTCACATTTTCCCACGAATATCATACGGTTTCCGCCCATACCCGTTGGGCTTCGGTAGGGGCCATCACTGAACCCAACTGTCATCCTGTCGATAATAAAACCATTAAGGGCGTTGCTGCAAAAAGCGGCATCATGCATGTCTGTTTGAACGGAGATATCGATAATTATCAGAAATTGCAAAAAGAACTTGAAAGTCAAAACTTTTACATCCCTGAAGATATAACCACCGATACCAAGATAATTCCGCTTCAGATCGATAAGTATATTCAACTGGGTCACACAGTGGAAGAAGCCTTTCGTCTGGCTGTCAATGACTTTGAGGGTTCCCATGCCATATCCATGCATACCGCCATGGCTCCCGGCAAGCTGTTTCTGGCCCAGAAAGGCAGCGGTCAAGCCGTTTTCGTAGGTATTGCCGCCGATCATTATATACCGTCTTCCGAAGTATACGGATTTGTTGAAGAGACATCCTCTTTCATTAAGATGGACGGAGAAAAGGAAGTAGAAGGGCGCAACGGTAAAACCCAGGGGCAGATTTTTATTTTAGACCAGGAATCCACCGGAGGGATTGACGGTATTAAAGCCATGTTTTATGACCAAACCCCGCTGGAGCTTGGAGAAGAAGATATCAAGCATACCGCAATCACGTCAAGAGATATCGATCGTCAGGATTATCCGCATTATTTTTTAAAAGAAATTTCGGAATCACCGCTTTCAGTTGAGAAAACCCTTCTGAACCGCTGGAAAATAAACCGGAAGAATCAATATATCATCACTCTTGATGAAAAAACATTCCCTCTGGTTTTGCAAAACGCGCTGGCAAGTAAAAAGATTCGACGAATTTATTTTGTCGGGCAGGGGACCGCCGGGATCGCGGCGCTGGCATGCGCTAATATTTTTGACTATTACTTGCTTGGTTCACCCTTTAATATCAATGCGCTCAAAGCTTCGGAACTCAGTGGGTTTAAGCTTAATGAACAAGATGATGCCGCCAGCATGGCCGATGCACTGGTAATTGCTATCAGCCAGTCCGGTACCACAACGGATACAAATCGCACCATGGAAATGGTCAGAGAACGGGGGGCTCACACCCTGGCCATCGTTAACCGCAGAGACTCGGATATTACTTTTAAAGTGGACGGCGTCATGTATACCTCCAGCGGACGGGATATTGAAATGTCAGTGGCATCTACAAAAGCATTCTATTCCCAGATCGTGGCCGGTGCTGTTCTGGGTCTCAATATTGCCGCTTTGCTGGGCCTCAGAAATAGCGGCTTTATAACTGCGGAAATCAAGCAGCTGCTTGAACTTCCCGTGCATATGAAAAAAATCCTTACAATGCTCGGTAGTATTGAAGACTCGGCCCAGCGACTGGCTGCCACCAAGACTTACTGGGCGGCCGTGGGCAGCGGTCCCAATAAGGCCTCGGCAGATGAAATCAGAATCAAGTTGAGTGAGCTTTGTTACAAAACGATTTCATCGGACTTTGTTGAAGATAAAAAACATATTGATCTTTCATCGGAGCCGTTGATCATTGTCTGCGCTGCCGGAACAAGGAGTAATGTCATTGGTGACATCATCAAAGATACCGCCATTTTTCAGGCTCACAAAGCCACACCGATAGTTATCGCCGACGAGGGAGAAAACCGTTTTGCTCCCTATGCCGCGGATGTATTCCACGTCCCGGTTGTCAGCGAGCATCTTGCACCGGTTCTTAACACTCTGGTGGGACATATCTGGGGATATTATGCTGCTCTGGCCATCAACGGAGGGTCAAAATTTCTATACGGATTCCGGCAAGATGTGCAGAACACCATCGAAGACTATGCCGCCAGGGATCTGGATGTGTACGAACTGATTTTAGAAAAATCATTCAGAGAAAAAATCGCTTCTTTCTACAAGGAATTCAGAAGGCAAAAAGCCCAAAACAGTTTTCCAGCCGCCATTGGACTTGAAGCGGCTTCGGATTTGACCCTGCTGCTTAAATATCTGGCCGGAAGGCTGCCTGTTGCTGATTTTGAAATCGACTTCGGCAAAAAGGGCACGGCGCTGAACATGCTTGAGGCCCTGCTTGAGTGTCTGGGAGAATCGATCAACTGTCTGTCCCGTCCCGTGGATGCCATCAAGCACCAGGCTAAAACAGTCACTGTCGGAACGAGCCGCATTAGTGAAAAGGTCGTGGGGAGCCTGTTTGACACATTGGCCGCATACAATATCAGCACTTCCCAGCTCATCAACAGAAATATTCTCGTTCTTAAAAATATACAGCAAATCGTCGAGAGTATCAACGGCGCCATCTTTTATAAAATCGACGGTCTGAACCTTTTAGGCGAGCTTACCGAAGAAACCACCATTGAAATTGTCGAGAAAGCAGGTGTGTTGGAACCGATTCCTTCCCGGGTGGAAACAGACAATATACTCAAAGGCACCAAAAGAATCATTGTGCGGGAAGGTAATGTCTATATCGGCAAAGGTGTCAAAGACGATCGCAGTATCATCATTATTCCGATAATCTCCGACTCTCCTGACAAGGCCAACATGATCGAATATATCCTCTTGTTAACTTTAGCGTTTAAAGAAAATGTGCCCCTCGCGGTTAAGATAAAGGCTCTGGGCGGCAAGCATGAGCGCATCAAAAATATTGTTCAGGAAAACAGCATCATATGGGACGATCAGCATCTTGATCTTGTTGAAATGCATAACCTTTTTGGGATATCGGCGGAAAAAATCGGGGAATATATTGTCTCCAGGATAAACGGCTCTGTGCAAACCTAACCAGGACAAGCCGGAACC
>JAQYVG010000312.1 GCA_030145595.1 Desulfobacterales bacterium
ATATTTACTGGGCCGACAATTATGTTGAGAAAAAACGCAGCGGCAAAGATGCGATTGGTATGCTCAAACGCGGGCAGCGGGTTTTTATCGGTTCATCCTGCGGAGAACCCCAGTATCTGATCCGCATGCTCGCGGAAGCGTCGCCAATGTTTACGGACCTTGAGATTGTGCGCCTGCTAAGCCTGGAAACCACCCCGCTGACGTTGATCGCCGACAAAAGCAAGGGCCAAAGTTTTAATATCCGCTCGTTTTATTTAGGGTCGGCCAAGCCCAGGAATCTGGCCAGAAACATGCGCTATATTACACCCATGAACCTTTCAGAGATCCCGCGCCTCTTTACCAGCCGCCGTATGCCCATCCAGGTCGCTTTGATCCAGGTCTCGCCGCCGGATGATTTCGGCTGGATGAGCCTGGGGATTTCAGTGGATATCACCCTGGCGGCGGCCCAGTCCGCCGACCTGGTCATCGCCCAGGTCAATTCGCAGATGCCCAGGGCGCTGGGGCGCAGCTTTCTCCATGTCAACGAAGTGGACGTGATTGTGGAACACGAAGAAGAACTCCTTACCATCGGCGCACTACCCGAATTTGAGGCTGCCAATGCTATCGGCAGGATTATTGCCGGGCTGGTCGAAGACGGTTCAACCATTCAGATAAGCCCGGGGGCCACCCCCAGGCCACCCTGCTGGCCTTTTCCGATAAGAACGATCTCGGTATCCACACCCATTACCTCACCGACGATATCATGCACCTGGTCTCCAGGGGCAATGTTACCAACCGCAAAAAAGGTTTCAATGACGGCAAGCTGGTGGCCAGCAGTGCCGTGGGATCAAAGAATCTTTATGAATTTTTAAATGATAATCCTTCCATAGAGTTTTTACCTTCGGATTATGTCAATGATCCCGGGATTATTGCACGCCATAATAAGATGGTCTCCATGAGCGTGCCCATGGCCATGGACCTTACCGGCCAGGTCGCTGCCGACGCCCTGTATTATAATCATTATTCCGGAGTGACCGGCATGCTCGATTTTATCAGAGGGGCGGCACGGGCGGATGGCGGCAAATCGATTTTGATGTTCCCTTCCACCGACCAACAAGGCCAAAGGAGCCGTATTGTTCCGATGCTCAGCGATACGGCCATCGTGGTTCCCCGGGGCGATGTCAAATACGTTGTCACTGAATACGGAGCCGTTAACCTGTTCGGCAAGAGCCTGCAGGAGCGGGCCATAGCCATGATCAGCCTGGCCCATCCGGAATTTCGCGAAGAGCTTTTTCATGAGGCCAAGAAAGCAGGGTTGCTCGGTACCGAGCGCACCTTGTCGGAATCGATTAGCGGCATCTATCCGGTCAAACTGGAAGAGACCATCGAAATCGAGGGCGATCTGATAACATTCAGACCGGCCAAACCGGTTGATGACCGCAGAATTCAGGAGCATTTTTATAATCTGGATAAGGAAGATATCTACTCCCGATTTTTTAATTTCAAAACCAGCTTTGTGCGGGATGATGTCGAAGGCATGTTTCAAATTGATTATATCAACAATTTGACCTTACTGGCGGTAGTCGGGGAATTCGGGTTCGGCAAGGTCGTTGCCGCGGGAGAATATTATCTGGATCAGGACACAAACATGGCTGAAGTCGCCTTTTCGGTGGACAAAGCATGGCAGGGCAAAGGCTTGGGGAAAATATTAATAAAAAAACTGTCCGGAGCAGCCCGGGAAAACGGTATCGCCGGCCTGACGGCCTATACCCTGCCCGGCAACAGGGGCATGGTAAGGCTTTTTAAAACCATGCCGTACAAAATTACAACCGTTCATGCCGGTGATGTGATTGAATTGACTTGCAGGTTTGATGAACTCGCCTGAAGGGTTCGGGGTTCAGGGTTCAGGGTTCAGAGGTTGGAGGTCAGAGGTTGGAGGTCAGAGGACAGAGGTCAGGTGTCAGGGTTCAGGGTTCGGGGTTCAGGGTTCCCGGTTCAAAGGTTAAGGAAAAAAGCGCGAAACGCTTAACCGTGACCCTTTTAACCCAACTCTTGGGCCGTAAACGACTAAAGATTTAAAATCGAGTCCATCTTGTTAATCCTGTCAAAAAAAGCTCTTTTTACAATATCTACAAGGAACCGATGATGAGCAAACACAGCGTTTTATTTCTGCCGCATAATAAAAAAGTAACTGTGCCGCACGGCCATAATTTAATCCGTGCTGCCATGGAAGCAGGGGTTCATATTAATGCCTCCTGCGGCGGTGAAGGTGTCTGCGGCAAATGCCGGGTGATGATTGAAGACGGTACTGTTGGGGGGGGCATTTCCTCAAAGCTGAAAAAAGCCGATCAGGAAAAAGGCTACCGGCAAGCCTGCCTGGCGGATGTCAAAAGCGATCTGGTCATACGTGTTCCCATTGAATCGGAGATCGATGCGGGTGTGTTGAACCTGCACAGCACACCGCGGCACACCGCCAAGATCCAGGAAATGAATCTGGAGGAATTGAAGGACAGAGGCCTTTTCATGCCGCCGGTTGAGAAAAAGTACCTGGAACTTCCCGAGCCCAATGCCCAGGACAATCTGCCGGATGTAACCAGACTCGTAAGTTACCTGAAGATAAAACACGACGAACATCGACTGGTGGTCGAAATGCCGGTTATACGAAAACTTCCGGATATTTTAAGAAAAAACGATTTCAAGGTCACGGCGACCCTGGCCCGCCCGGTGCAGTCCGGCCGCAAGACCAATATCATCAACATTCAGCCGGGGGATACTACCGATCGCAACTATGCCATTGCTCTGGATATCGGCACGACCACCATTTATGCACAGTTAATCGACTTGATTACCGGCAAGGTCCTGGCCCAGTTTGGAGAATATAACGGTCAGATCAGCTATGGCGAAGACGTTATCAGCCGGATTGTTTACGCGGAAAAAGCCGGCGGGCTGGAAAAGCTTAATGACCTCGTCGTTAAAACCATTAACACGTTAATACGCAAACTCGTTAAGCGGGCTAAAATCGATATTGATGAAATTTCCTCGGTGACTTTAGCGGGCAATACGATCATGACCCAGTTTTTGCTGAAGGTCAACCCCCGCTATATCCGGCGTTCACCGTATGTGCCGGCGTCAACGCTGTATCCGCCCGTCAAGGCCGTCGATTTGGGGATGGAACTGGGAGACCACACTACGGCGCTGTTTTACCCGGCCATCTCCAGCTACGTAGGTGGAGACATTGTCGCCGGTGTCATGGGATCCGGCATGCATCATACTGAAAAACTCACCCTTTTCATGGATATCGGCACCAATGCAGAAATTGTGATCGGCAACCAGGATTGGCTGGCCTGTGCCGCCTGCAGTGCCGGTCCCGCCTTCGAGGGCGGCGGTATCGAATTCGGCATGCGGGCCGCCAAGGGCGCCATCGAAGATTTTTCCATGGATCCCTTTACCTTTGAACCCATGAACATCACCGTCGGCAATGTCCGGCCCAAAGGTATTTGCGGCAGCGGCCTGATTACCATTACGGCCGTAATGTTTGAAATAGGGGTGATTGACAACCGGGGAAAATTCAACCTCGATCTGAGTACGCCCCGCATCCGCGAAACCGACGGCATTTTTGAATATGTGCTGGCCTGGAAGGAAGAGACCCAAATCGACAGAGATATCGTCCTTACGGAACCGGATCTTGACAATCTGATCCGCGCCAAAGGTGCCCTGTACAGTGGTTGTATGACCCTGCTGGAAGAGGTGGGGCTCGGGGTCAATGATATCGAACAGATTTTTCTGGCCGGCGGCTTCGGGAGCTATGTAGATCTTGAAAAAGCCATGGTCATCGGCCTGCTGCCTGAAATAGACCCTGACAAAATCCGGTTTATCGGCAACGGTTCCCTG
>JAQYVG010000313.1 GCA_030145595.1 Desulfobacterales bacterium
GTTGTTATTCCGAGGATTATTTTTTGAGCATAACGCAGAGATTGGGCAAAAAGACCATTTATGGACGGACACTAGCTTGAACATGCAGAATTTTCTGCCCTATACGGTTGACAACTGACAACTATCAACGGACATTACCCCGAAGTGACTCAATCGGAACATATTTATGGCAACCGCTATATAACTTTAACTTGATTTTCTAATCGTTGAGTCATAAACACTGTAACCGTAAAATCATATTGCTTGCTGAGGGGTATCTGTTGATGAGCAAATTTGAAGTTAGATTATGTATTTTCGCGATTGTATTTGTGGCTATTTATATCGGCGCTATTGCACTAACCATAAACTCAAGGGTGAGTACTGAAGAAAAGATTACAAGGATTGAGTCTGAAGCACCTCCTCCGGGCGAGGGGCAGATGATGCTGGCGGAACTTTTGCTGCCAATGTTAATCCTTCTTACAGTCACGATCTGTTTTATAATCGTCAAAAAGAGAAGAGCCAAGATGTCGCTGGCGCTTGAAGAAGCGGATGAAGAATTTCAATAATGTGAAACTGTTTTTTTATAGTTTATTGTTAGACGTTCAATTAATAATATCCTGTAGTTGCACCACTTCTCTAAGCTGCTGTGCGAATAACTTCGGATCTTTTGCTGGCAGTTTGCAAGTTCCTTTTGTACAGACATAAGCTGTGGTTTTCCCATTGATCGCGAACTTGCTTCTGGCAACCGGAATGAGCCGAGCATGGGACTTGATATCTTTTCCCTCAGCCGCGACGGTTAAAATCCGGTTTGGTAAAAATTGCTTTCTAAACTCCCGCAAAAAGGGGTCGGCCTCGTCTGGTTTTCCTTTTGGAGCCACGATGACAATCTCCTTGGGGTTGTCCAGGTAGAAATCAAGGGCCAGCATCATCTCGGCAAGCGCCAAAGGATTGGTAGTAGTGCCGCCCAAAAAAGACGTCAAGGCTTTTTCCGCACGTATCCGATAGTTGTCCTTTGAGGTAAATTCTCCCAGCCGAAGCAGATTCAGAACGGCAATCGAATTGCCGGACGGCTCGGCGCCGTCATGGCTCGGCTTTTCACGGGCAATCAGGTCTTCATGGTTTTTGCTTGTCATGAAAAACCCGCCTGTTTTTTTGTCCTCGTAATCTTTTTCTAAAATTTCATCCAATTCAATCGCCTTTGCCAGCCACTGAATATCATGGGTCGCCTCATAGAGGTCTAAAAGTGCGGCACTAAAAAAGGCATAATCATCCAGATATGCCAGGTGCCGGGCCTGATTGTCTTTATAGCTTCGATAAAGCCGGTTATTAATGAAAAGTTTTGCTAAAATAAAGTCAGCGGCTTTAGCTGCCCGATCAATGTATTGGGAATCTCCTAAAATAAGCCCCGCACGTGCATGGGCTGAAATCATCAGCCCGTTCCAGGCTGTAAGAATTTTTTCGTCCCGCAAAGGACGAGGTCTCCGATTTCGCCATTGATAAAGCAGCGTTTTGGATTCTTCGATCACTGCCCGCAGATGGTTTTCTGATATGTTAAGTTCGTCAGCAACCTTGACGGCTGTCCGAGGTGTATGCAGGATATGCCGTCCTTCAAAATTAGGGCTATTGTCCACCGCATAATATGTTTTGACGATTTCGGCGCGTTTTTGACCCAACACCTTTTCCAGTTCCTCGGGAGTCCAGGTGAAGAAATACCCTTCCTCCCGATGGCCGTTTGGGGTTAGGCTGTCGGCATCTGTGGCTGAATAAAAGGCTCCGCCGGGTGCGGTCATCTCCCGTTTAACATAACCAAGAACCTCTTTGGTGATCCTTTTAAAATCATTGTCGCCGGTGACTTGATACCCTTCCAGATAATCCATAATCAGCAAGGCGTTGTCATAGAGCATTTTCTCAAAGTGAGGGACAAGCCATTGTTTGTCGGTGGAATAGCGGTGAAAACCGCCGCCTACCTGATCATAGATGCCGCCGGCCGCCATTTTTTCAAGGGTGAGCCTGGCGATATGCAGGGTCTTTTGATCTTGGGTTCTTCTGTGATACCGGAAAAGGAAACGGACAGGGAGGCTGCTCGGAAACTTAGGCGCCCCTGCTATTCCGCCGTAAACCTTGTCAAAGGCCTGCTTGTACTGCTTTGTGGCCTGATGCATAATGTCTGCCACAGGTAATCGGTCACCCGCTTGCGCACTAAGTCTTTGTCGAATCACGTCGGTCAGGTTTTGGCCGGCTTCTTCTACACGGGTCGGCTGAGTATGGTAAATCTCATTAATTCTTTTAAGGATTGTGAGAAAACCATTACTTACCCCCCGGTCGCCGTCTCTGGCCGGAAAATAAGTGCCGCCGTAAAAGGGCTTGCGGTCTGGTGTCAGCCAGACGTTCAGGGGCCATCCGCCCCTGCCGGTCAAAGCTTGAACCGCACTCATATAGATTGCATCGACATCCGGGCGTTCTTCCCGGTCGACTTTAACGGCAATGTAATTTTGGTTCAGGTACTTAGCGATTTCCTCATCTTCATAGGACTCCTCTTCCATTACGTGGCACCAGTGGCAGGTGGAATATCCCACGCTGATAAGCACGGGACGGTTTAGCTTTCTGGCGGTTTCAAAGGCCTCATCGCCCCAAGAATACCAGTTAACGGGGTTATGGGCATGTTGGATCAGGTAGGGACTCGACTCAAGAAAAAGGCGATTCGTATAGCTGGCCCAGCCGTCGGGCCGCATGTGTTTGGTTCTGGGGCGATATTCTTTGCCGCGGAATTGTCGCATTTTTTCAAATTCTTTTAACAATGCCGCCTCAAATTCCCCTGCCCCCGGCAGATTTTCTGTTACTGTTGGGCGGGTTGATTTGTGTGAAAATGTCCAACCAAAAGATATAGACATGATAATGACTCCCACAGCAGCGGTAAAGAGTACTAATATTTTTCTACAAGCCGTTCTGGTAATATAACCACGCATCAGGCCACCTTCAATCAAGCGAGTTTACGCTCTCCGGTTTTGCTTCACTTTTCTATACTTTTTCGCCTTTCGTCAATCGAGCGGCGACAGCATCACCTTCAAAACCCAATTTTCCCAGGCTAACAGCACCGGACACCGGTCTTTTCCCTATACCCGCGGTGATCTCTTTGCCGTGGAAAATCTCCTTTCTAGGAAGGCCGATATTAAGTGATGTAACCGTCATCTCATACATAAACAACCTTAATGTTTCAAATAGTTAGTCCGGCTACCCTTTCCTCCAAGGTGACATAAAACATAAACAAAGGCAAAAGAAATTGACTTAGGTCAATTACAACCTTCTTTATTATTAAATAAAATAAACTGTAGCGAGAAACAAATTCTGAAACCCTAATTGAAGGATAATAAAATGAATGATCGATATTTAGACTCCTGCCCTATGGATATCTCGGATGATGATATCTTAAAAGCGATGAAGGATATCAGCGGATATTTGGATATTACTCCCGGCAATTTTAAAGAAGTTTATCGTATTGCTTATACGCATGCTGTCCAGCGATTGACACATTCTATCACGGCCGAGGATGTTATGACCAGAAAGGTTGTTTTTGTAGAAAAAGAGACGTCCTTGGAAGAGGTGGCCGAAATTCTGGACCGCCACGATATCTCAGGTGTGCCGGTAATTGGGGATAACCAAAGCGTTGTTGGCGTTATCTCCGAAAAAGACTTTCTGTTTCACATGGGCACCAAAGAGAAGAAATCGTTAATGGGTGTTGTCGCCCATTGTCTAAAAAATAAAGGATGTATCGCCATATCAATGCGCAAACAAAAAGCGACTGACATCATGACATCTCCTGCTGTTACTGTAAGTGAACATACACCAGTTGCTGAAATAGCCAACATATT
>JAQYVG010000314.1 GCA_030145595.1 Desulfobacterales bacterium
GGGTAGTCAGAGAGATTGGGGAATAAAATTGATAGAATACCTTAACTTCCCCGCTTAATACGAGATAAATAGGCACTTTAGATCATTTTAAATGCAATGCATAACCCAATTACCAGGCGCAATCGTATTTGAGAATAGGTGTCTTTAACCAAAGGAAATGCATGGAATTAGAGGATTTCGATGCTAAACGTATTGGGTAGATGGCTTAAAATTTATGAGGATGAGATCGGGCTTTTTATGTGGACCATGACGCTCCTTTTTTTGATCCGCAGTTCCGGTGTTATTTTCAATAATTTTGCGGAAACAGCCTTTCTCAAGCGGTTTGGCGTGGAGTATCTTCCCATTGTTTACATGATCAATTCCATAACCACATTTATAATTATGGGCGTGCTGGCCGGGATAATGGCCAGACTCCCCAGCGCACGTCTATTGTCCCATCTTCTGGTGTTTTGCGGCGGGTCGGTGGCCGGTCTGCGCTTCTTAATTCCTTTCGGTTTTGACTTAATGTATCCGCTGCTGTTTGTACTGAAGGCCCAGTATGAAATACTGTTGGGGCTCATTTTCTGGAATCTGGCCAATGATCTTTTTAACACGAGACAGTCAAAGCGTCTGTTTCCGCTGATCATGGCGGGCGGGGTTTTGGGTGAAATCATCGGAAGTTTCGGAACTCCGTTTTTGGTCAAAATCCTATCGATGGACAACCTGTTGCTGATCTATCTGACAACCACCATGCTGGGAGCCGTAGCTGTGAAAATCATGGGGTCTCGTTTTCCTACGATCCTCATTTCTGAAAAGGAGCCTTCGTCCGGCAGGACATCAAAAGCGCGCAGCGGCATTATTGAGGAACTCAAGAAGGTTATACCGCTGCTGAAAGAGTCCATGCTGGTAAAAATCATGGTTCTGCTTACCTTTTTGCCCAATTTAGTTATCCCCATAATGAATTACCAGTTTAATTTTGCCATTGACGAGCAATTCGCCACCGAAAGCAGTATGATTGCATTCTTCGGTTACTTTCGCGGGTTTATGAATATTATCAGCCTATTTCTGCTTCTTTTTGTGGGCCGTATCTACGGGCGCTGGGGTCTGCCGGTGGCCCTGATGTTTCATCCTTTCAATTATGTGCTGGCATTTATGGCTTTTTTGCTGCGTTTTGATATTTTTGCGGCCATGTATGCCAGACTGTCCACCAATGTTTTGCGAACCGTCTTCAACAAGCCTGCCAGCGCTATTTTGATGGGGCTTTTCCCGGTATCCTACCGCGCCGTGGTGCGGCCCTTTCTGCGTGGAACGGTGGTGCGGGTCGGACTTTTGCTCAGCTCCGGTATCATATTGATTTCTGAAGGACTCTTCCACCCCAGATACCTTTCTCTAGTGGCGATTCCACTGGTATGCGTGTGGGTTTTAACCACGTTTAGGCTGAAAAAGTCTTATTCTAAAATCCTGCTGGATTTGATATCCAGAAACATTCTGGACTTAAAATCGATGGAAAAGGAAGATGTGGGGCACCTTTTTACGGATAAAACCATCCGGGGACAATTGGTTCAGAGTTTTTTAGGGGCAAAAGGAGAAGATGTTCTGTGGTATGCCCGTTTACTGAAGTCGATTTCTGTGGAAGACCTCGACACTCATATCCTTACCGGTCATAGTGATCTGGATGATAAGACGCAAATCGAGCTGTTAGGATTTCTTTCTCCGCAGGCCGGGGCAGCGGCCGTTGAGGCGGTAAAGCAATTGGTTGATCCTGAAAAACCAGATTTGACGGTTGCCGTCATTCAGACCGTTAACCGGCTTGCTCCTGAAAGTAGCCCGGATTTTAACCGGGAAGTCTTTGAAACCAGCCGGCATCTGGAGGTGCAAGCCTATGCGGTTGCGGGTCTTTTAAGCCGGGAACCTCAAAAGTACCGGGCGGTCATCGATTCCTGGTTAGACTCACAAGATCTTAGCGAAAGAAAGGCCGGCGTTGTTGCCGCCGGAGAATCAAAAGAGGATTACTACGTTTCCCGGCTTGGGGAAATCTTAAAGGCCGAAACAAATGATTCCATCATTGAGGCGGCCGTAAAGGCGATTCATCGACTTGGGCCTCCCGAAGTCAATGCCATTGTTTATCCCTACCTGTCACATTCGTTGGAATCGGTCCGTTTGGCTGGTCTTGAAGCGTATGAAATCAATGACGATCAAACTCTCAAGTGCATCATTGAGATGATAGCGGATTCATCCGATCAAGTTCACCGGCTGGCCAAAACCAAGATTGAGGCCGCGGACTATCATAACGGCCGGTTGCTGGTCGAATCGCTGAACATACCGCGCCGCAGGGTTCGGGAGGGCTTGTTTGAACTGCTCGATTCTCTGAACATAAAGGACCTGGATGTCTTTCGATTTGCCCGCAGCCAGATCGAGGACAGTTACATTTGCCTGGCGGGGTCGGAAGGTCTAAGGCTTCTTCCGGAAGACCCCGGAAGAAATCTGCTCATCGATCATCTCGATCAGAAACGACGCGTTCTGCTGGAAAATGTCCTGCGCGTTTTGGCCGCGCAGGATCGTTCAGGGCAGATGCGGATTATCTGTAGGGGGATATTTTCCTCGGATAACCGCCAGCGTGCCAACAGCCAGGAAGCTTTGGATGACATGATAGATATTGCGTTGTCCAAAATCCTGATGCCGCTTCTGGGTGATTCTTCCCCTTCCCAAACCCTGGCGGTCGGCCGTAAATACTTCCCGGTCCCCGAACTCGGCTCGGACGAGAAGGTTCCATACGCCTACTTTTTAACCCAAGATGACTGGATAACGGTCATCTTGACACTTCATATGGCCCAGGGGAATAACCTGAAGGACACAGATCGAGGGATCATCCGGGAACTGACGAGATCTGTGAACGCCCATATTTGCCAGATGGCTCAACGCGTAATAGATCAGCAAAAGGAACATTCCGGCATTAAGGAGGATGGCATGCCAACGGAAATCTCTATAACGGACAAAATACTACACCTTAAAGGCATCGATATATTTAAAGGTCTGTCCGTGAGCGAATTGGCGGCAATTGCATCGGTTACGGAAGAGATTGTTTATCCGCCGAGTGAGATTGTAATCAAAGAGGGTGACACCGGAGAAACCATGTATTTGATCGTCTATGGAGAAGTGTCTGTGATCAAAGGATACGGACGAGAACAGGAAGTTGAATTGGATCGGACCGGTGGCGGCGATTATTTTGGAGAGATGGCTCTTTTTGAAGACGTGGTGCGATCGGCGACAATCCGCACGGAACAGGAATCCCGGCTGCTGGTTCTCCATAAGCAGGAATTCAAAGAGATAGTGAGGGAATATCCCCAGATTGCCCTTGAACTTTGCAAAGTGTTGAGCGGGCGACTTCGCAAACTGCACGAGAAAGTGAAGGGCCAAGAAACATAATAGGATGGGATGTATGGAAATAGCCTTTTTAATGGACCGATTGGAATCAATCAATCCGGTCAGTGAAACGACCAGCCATTTGATGTATGAATGCAATCAAAGGGGGCATACGGTCTTTTTTCTGGAGCCTCACGATGTTTATATTCGCAGGGATGAGGTCGTTGCCAGAATGCGAAACGTTACCGTGCCGCAGGATCTTTCGATGAAAAAGTACTGGCGTGCTCTGATTAACTGTCTCAAAAAAGAGGAGTTGATATTTGAAACCATCACCGATTTAGATGCCCTGTTTCTGAGAAAGAATCCTCCGTTAAACTACCAGGTCATGGAATTTCTTGCGCCGGTGAGTGACCGGGTATTCATGATTAATTCCACCGTGGGGCAGATTCTTGGCAACAGCAAACTGTATACGCTGAATTTTCCCGATA
>JAQYVG010000315.1 GCA_030145595.1 Desulfobacterales bacterium
AGATTTCGTTTTAAATAGAGACTGCCGAGCCTGTGCCTGAACAGGCCGTTTTCCGGTGAAATATCTACGCTTTGCTGGCAGAATATGGTAGTGATTTCAGGGTTTTCACCTTGAAGATCAAACAGATACCCCAAAGCGGAAAGTGAATCGGCGTCATTGGGGTTGTGCCGGATGGCTTTTTTATAGGCCGCAACCGCTTCATCTGTCAGGTTCATGGCAGCACAGTATTCACCCAAGAGGCGATAGGCGACCGGTGATTCCGGTTTAAGATCGACGGCTTTTTCTAAATAAAATTTGCTTTTTTCGGGTTGCCCGGTTTCCAGATATGTTTTTCCGGTTTGCAACACCACCTCAAAGACGTCCTCTGCTTGCCCCGCTGCCTCCAGGAAGTGTTCCAACGCCTTCTCCTTGTTATCAGAAAGCAGGTGTATCAGGCCGAGGTTGTATACCGCCATGGTCTCTTTTGGATCGAGACGGATGGTTTCACCAAATTCTAATTTGGCGTCTTTGAAATTACCCAAAATACCGTAACACACTCCCAGGCTGTTGTGGACATTTACATTTGACGGATCGAGGCGCAGGGCCTTTTTGAACTCATTGATAGCCCCGTTGACATCTCCTTTTTGGTAAAGCTTATCGCCGCTTATATTTAAACTGACGGCATCGAATACAACTGAACTGTCAGGGCCGAAGAAGGCCGCATGATCCAGTGCTTTACGTGTGTTGTCAAAGATTTCGTTTTTAAGAAAGTCGATTAAGGGATAGAGAGCGATTGCTATGGAAACGGTTTCAGGACGATGTGCTGCCAGGCTGCTTTTGATGCTTTCGGCAAGTTTAGTCGCACAGGTTTCGTCGGTTTCAAAAAATAAGCATCCCAGCATATCTTGATCAAGCTGCCCCCATATTCCGGCTTCGATTTGACATATGGTGTCGATTGCTCCGGCAACATCAACCCGTACGTCAGCATCAGAATCGCTTTTGCCGGCATTCTCTTTTACATTTAAATCGTCAATCCGTACCGCCAAGGCTGCAAATTTGGGTGTACCATCAAGCCTGGCCATGGCATGCTCAAGGAATGCTTTGCCGGCAAGCATCTCGGGAAAGGTTTTCAGCAGTTCAGCCGATGCGACAGGTGCTGCGTCCTCTGAAAGTGCATCTTCAGGTTTTGCATCTGTCTGGTAAAACAGAAATTCCTGGCTACATCTGCGACTGCTGAATAATCCTTTTTGATCCTGGGTCATGTTTTAGTCCTTTTAATTGGGCGCTCTCGCTCAATTAAGATTCAATATATGCTCAAATGCATCCTTTATGGCCGCAAATTCATCATCCTGTATGGTTCTTAAATCCATGATAAAAACGTCTTCTTCAATCCTGCCGATAATGGGGCGGACGTTTTCGCGCAGGTGTCTTTCCATGGCGTTTGGCGAGATTCCTTTAATCTTGATTCCCACACCTTTACTGGGAAGGTTTAAAAGCGGAAGGGCGCCGCCGCCGGCTGTTGAGGTGATGTTGACAAGCTGAATTTTCAGGCGGCTGTCGCCGATGTTCTCTAAAACGGAGACAAGCTGTTTAGCTTTGGTTTCGATATAACCAAAAGAAAGTGTTAACATGCGCAAAGTCGGAATGGAATCAATAGCCTTGTCCGGGTCTCTATAGTGGCGCAGGGTGAGTTCCAGGGCGGCCAGGGTCAGCTTGTCGATACGAAGAGCCCGGGTCATGGGATTGGTTTTGATTTTATTTAGTATTTCCTGTTTTCCGACGATGATCCCCGCCTGAGGCCCCCCAAGGAGTTTGTCCCCGCTGAAGGTTATCAGATCGGCGCCTGCTGCCACAGATTCCTGCACGGTGGGCTCTTTTATCAGGCCATATTTGGAAAAATCGATAAACGTTCCACTGCCGAGATCCTCCATGACCGCAACCTTATGTTTTTCCCCCAGGTCAACCAATTCCTTCAAAGAGACTTCCGCTGTGAAACCGACAACGCTGTAATTGCTGGTATGGACCTTTAGCAGCAGGCCGGTATCATTTTCAACAGCGTTTTCGTAGTCTCTGAGGTGGGTGCGGTTAGTGGTGCCGACTTCTTTTAAGATCCCGCCGCTTTTAGCCATTACATCTGGGATTCTGAATGATCCGCCGATTTCGATAAGTTCACCCCTGGAGACAATCACCTTTTTGCCCTTGGCGACGGTGTCCAAACAAAGCAAGACCGCTCCGGCATTGTTGTTTACCACCATAGCGCTTTCAGCACCGCTTATTTCACATAAAATATCTTCAACAATGCTGTACCTGGATCCGCGAGACCCTTTTGATAGGTCAAATTCCAGATTGGAATAACGGCTTGCAATGGTCAACATATTTTCGATGGCATCGACAGGCAGCAGAGAGCGCCCGAGGTTGGTATGTACAACCACGCCGGTGGCATTAATGAGTTGCCGCAGATTGGGCCTGACAGCCGCATGCACGCTGTCTTTTACGTTTTCAAGGAACACGGCATCGGCCAGGTCGCTTCCGGTTACGTCCGGGTCGCCGTCAAGAATGCCTTTGCGAAAGTTTTCAACAGCAGAGCGGATACAACGCACCAGAACAGACTTGGGAATATTTTCAAAAAAAGGGTCCGGCTTTGCCAGTTCAAGCACATGGTCTACTCCGGGAAGCATTCTAAGCAGGGCCTGCTGTTCTTCATTTTCATTCATTTTTTTATCGAATCCAGCGTGGTTATCAATGGTTTTAAAATTTGAATTTATCCCCCACTGCTTGTTGGAGCGAAGCGGAAATCCCGTCTCTCGGGGCGGCGCGGGATAAATTCAAATAAAAAAAGATAAATACCTTATTAATGAACACATATCATTTTAAAGTCAATTATATCAATAGATTTATTTATTCCTGAAAAACCTGGTCTTTGGATCAGGTTTTTCAGGAATAAATAAAAAGACTTTATGGATATTAAAATATGGGATATATGAAGATTCGTGAGGTTATAGATGAAACAAGCCAAAGATTATATCATTTTCCCGCTGGATGTACCGTCTTTAGAGTCGGCAAAGCAATATGTTGAAATGCTTTCAGAATCGGTGGGTATGTTCAAGGTCGGCCTTGAACTTTTTATCCGGTCAGGACCTGAAATCATCAAGTTCATCAAAGCATCCGGTGCTGCCGGCGTATTTCTTGATCTGAAGCTTCATGATATCCCGGCAACGATTTTGCGGGCCATGGAAAGCGTTGCCGGTTTGGGAGTGGCTTTTGCAACAGTACATTGTGGAGAGTCCCAAAGGATGCTGGAAGCTGCGGTTGCCGGCAGCGGCGGGAAAGTCGGTGTTTTAGGAGTTACGGTACTTACAAGTGTAGCCAGTAAAGAGATTGCTGCGGCCGGATTTGTGGAAGAATTTTCTGCTGACATATCAAAGCTGGTGTTGAAAAGGGCCGCTATGGCCAAAGCAGCCGGCTGCAAAGGGGTTGTCTGCTCCGGGCTGGAAGTGAAAATGATCAAGAAAGCTTTAGGCAAAGACTTTGTGGCCGTAACCCCAGGGATACGGCCTGCTTGGGACGGTATGTCGCAAGATGATCAGCAACGCATTACCACACCGGCCCAGGCTGTTAAAAACGGATCGGATTATCTGGTGATAGGGCGGCCCATCAGGGATGCAAAGACCCCACGGGATACTGCCAATCGCATTGCCGAAGAGATTAAGGCGGTTCTTTAGTTAGTCCTGAAAAACCTGGTCCTCTCGGCCAGTCAGAGATAATTGGCTTTGCCGAAATAAATTGATACAAAATTAGAAGCACGAAATACGAAATACGAAACAAATTCTAATGACCAAAATTCTAAT
>JAQYVG010000316.1 GCA_030145595.1 Desulfobacterales bacterium
GTAGATGCTCTGCTTTTTTCGTTGTAATCTTAATATTGTAAGTCTCATTCGAAATCATCAATCCAAAACTTTCACACCCTAAGATTTATTGAAAAGTTACAATGTATCTTTTCAAACTAGGCAGAGTTGTTTATAAAACTTCTTTGTTGATTTTCTGGCACAGGTCAGAAGGTATGGGCAGTTTTTTGCCGTCCAGACTCAAAACCGGCACAGCCCCCATTAAGGAGTTAGTAACCAACACTTCATCAACAGCAAAAAAATCTTCCGGTTTCACGGCTCTTTTTTCCACCGTATAGTCCCACACGGAAAGCAGCCTGCAGACAACCGCTTCCATGGTGCCCGGCAGAACGTGCAGGGAGGTCGGCCTTATTACGGTTTTGTCTTTGATCAACAGGATATTAGCCGTGTTTGTTTCGGAAACGGTATTGTCCGGGTTTAGGATCAAGGCTTCGTTGGCATTTTGAGCTTTGGCCCACTTGCCGGCCAGAAAATAATACAGATAATTGAGTGTTTTGTGATCGGCCAGCGGGGTCTGGCGTGGATGCGGATATAAGGCCAGGCTTAAGCCCGGTTCTTGTTTATCTGTCAGGCGGTGCGTGTACTCTCTGGCGGTTACCATAAGAGAGTGGTTGTAGGGAGGAGCTTGGCGGTCTCCCATGGTGACCATCATTTTCACGGCTGCTATGGTGTTGAGCAGGCCGTTTTGTTCAACGACCTGATGGATAACTTCATCCCAGGTCAGGTCCGGCGGTTCTTCTGCAAAAAGGTGCTGCCAGGTTTGATAAAAGCGGTCAACGTGTGCATCCAGATGCTTGGGGTTGCCATTGTCCACCCTGATGGTTTCAAAAAAACCGTAACCGTACTGCAAGCCCAAATCGGTTATGGGGATAACGGCCTGCCCTTGCGGTTCCAGGGAGCCATTGATCCATACATAGCTTTTCTTTGAAGATTTTTTTTCTTGGCCCATAAAAACCTCCATCAACGTTCTACCTTTATGGATGGTTTCTTCATATTCGTCCAGCGGCTCGGAGTCGAAAACGATGCCGCCCCCCACGGAAAAGATAATTTTGTCATTGTATATAGTGGCGGTACGGATAGCGATGGAAAGGTCCATGGTGTCGTGAAAACTGATGTAACCGATGGAGCCGGTATAGATGTGCCGCCTGTGGGGCTCGAGTTCGTCGATGATTTCCATGGTTCTGATTTTGGGACAGCCGGTGATCGATCCCCCGGGGAAAGTGGCCTTTAGAAGATCAACCGCATCTCGGTCCCGGTCCAACAGGCCCTCGACTATCGATACCAGGTGATAGACATTCTGGTAGGCTTCCAGGCGTTTGTGCTCCGCCACCCGGACGGATCCGGCCTTACAGACTTTGCCGATGTCGTTGCGCAACAGATCGACGATCATGGAAAGCTCGGCATCGTCTTTTTTGCTTTGCGTAAGCTCCAGCCCTAGCTGTTCGTCTTCCACCGGTGTTTTGCCCCTGGGCCTGGTGCCCTTGATGGGCCTGGTTTCAATGCGGTCACCGGTTTGCAGTAAAAACCGTTCCGGTGATGTAGAAACAAGCTGATGGTCGCCGGCATTGATATAGGCAAAAAACGGAGCCGGATTGTTGCTGTAAAGTTTTGCAAAAAGATTGAAGGTATCCCCCTCAAAGTCCATCTCAAAGCGCTGGGACATGTTGACCTGATAAACGTCACCCGCTGCAATGTACTCCCTGATGGTTTCAACGGCAGAAAGGTAGCTGGGTTTTTTTAAATTGGATTTAAATCCGGCCGCCTCACCGCTGAAACTCCCTTTTGCCGGAGGTTCTGCCGCCAGAATTTGTTTAAAAAAATTTAAATCATCATCCAGGCTGCTTTGTCCGGCAAGGTTGCGCACGGGGATGCAGAGCCGGGTGCTGTCAGTGCTTTTGTCGTGAACAACGATAATCGAGGGCGCAAAAAAACAGATGTGCGGAAGTCGCAGATCGTCTACGGATGTGCGCGGAAGTTTTTCCAGAACATCTTTAAGGTCGTAAGAGAGATAACCAAGAAGTCCGGCTGCAATCGGTGGCGGCAAGCCAGATGGAGCCAAACCAAGATCATGCAGACGAAATGAGTTAATGATCAATCGGAGGGTGTCGAAAGGATCGGCGTTGACCTCAACGGTTTGATCCTCGGAAGTGATCGTCATCTTCCGGTTGCGTCCCCTGAATGTCAGCCATGGTTTGGCACCAAGAATGTGGTAGCGGGCACAATCAAGGTCGCCGCCGCTCAAAAGAACAGTCGTACCGGCCATGGCAGCAAAGCGGGCGGAAAAATCGACAAACGATTCGTCAAGGTCAATTGGTTCGATATGCATACCGGTTATCTCACCGGTTGTTTTTTTAATTTTTTCCATACTTTGTCGAGTCCAGAAAAGTTCCGTTGGCACTGCGCATGCCGGAGTCTGAAACAGCCAGCGGTCCCAGCCTGAGGAAATTTTCGACAAGCAAGTAGCCGTTTTCGGTGAGAAAACTTTCAGGATGAAACTGAACACCGTGTAGCGGATACTCCGGGTGGGACATTCCCATAATCACCCCGTCGGAGCTGCGGGCGGTTACATTGAGCGCGCTCTGGTTGAATGCGACCATCAGGGAATGATAGCGGGTTGCAGAAAAAGGAGAACTGATTCCGTTAAAGATACCGTCATTGTTGTGTTGGATCATACTGGTTTTGCCATGCATCGGCACCGGAGCGCGTACGGTTTTGCCGCCAAAGGCTTCATTCATGCATTGCATGCCCAGGCATACGCCCAAGATGGGCATCCGGCGGCCAAAGGCTTTGATAAGGGGGATTGATATCCCGGCATGAGCTGGATCTTTGGGGCCCGG
The DNA here is from genome assembly GCA_030145595.1 of Desulfobacterales bacterium. GTDB lineage: Bacteria > Desulfobacterota > Desulfobacteria > Desulfobacterales > UBA11574 > Desulfatibia_A. The sequence goes on from JAQYVG010000316.1 coordinate 2,856, forward strand.
GCTGATGAGTACATAGTCCGGGGTAAGCATTTCAATCTGTTGCAAAGTGATCATGTCGCTTCTATGCACCTGAATTTCAAGAGCATATTGCCTGAACATCTGCACCAGGTTGTAAGTAAACGAATCGTAATTATCGATGACAAGCAGCTTGGGCATGGCAACCATCTCTATCCAGAAAATACAAAAGCCACCCACTGAGCCTGGGTGGCTTAAAGCCTATTACATAACTCAAAAAATAAAATCGCTTTGCGATTCTATATAACGCGGCTAGGCCGCTCTAAAATGAATTTTTACGACTTATCTTAAAGCTTCTGAAAGGTCAAGGCAAAATCAGACTATGAAAACAATCGTATCCATGACTCAAACGTCTTTACTTTGTCAGGGCCATAGTGAGCAAGGTTGCCCAGGATCTCTTTCACGGGTGTTTCAGTTTCCATTGAAGGGCCGTTTTTGGAAAAAAATTTATCCGCAAAGCATATTACCTGTTCCTCTATGGATATCGGCACCATATCACGTGCGGGCAGCGGCAGATTATGGTGCCTTATCTCCTCGGCAGTTATGCCGACTCCCACGTGCCGTTCGCATACCATGGCATGCTTGAAATATCCTTTGCTTTCAAGAAGTTCTCTGCCCAGATACCCGTGGCAGAGATAGGGGTGTTTCCCGGTGCAATGCAGTTCCGGCGCGTCAGTCATAAAAACAGCAATATCGTGAAGCATGGCGGCTTCGTGAATCAATGTAATGTCGGGATTAAGGCTGGGAACCTTTGCGGCGGCATCCAGGGCTTTGCGGGCCACGCTTTTTCCGTGCTGCAGGAGCATGGCATATGCTTCGGAGCCGGGCTTATAATATTCTCCAATAATATCAACAGGGTTCATAGTTCAGGTTGAATGTTTAATGCTGATAATAATATTAAAAGTTTCCATTCATTAATGAAGGATTTTTTCGTTGAGCAAGGCCACACAAGGGT
>JAQYVG010000317.1 GCA_030145595.1 Desulfobacterales bacterium
ACTGCGTTTGAGGAGCGCTTCGCTTGAGGAGCACTTCGTTTGAAGATCGCTTCGCTTAAGGGGGAAAAGTCTTTTTATCAATATCCCTCAAGGCCGCCAGGCCGCTCCTCAAGCGAAGCGCTCCTAAAGCGTAGCGCTCCAATGACAAGTGACAAATGGCTTTAATTATCTTAGTGCCTTACCGCCTGCCAAAGTCTTGTACGGCGGGCAGGTGTGGCTGAACTATCACGACGGGGAGGAATATTAGATGCCGTTCAATACAACCAAAGAGGAAAAGCCCGCAAAGCGACCCCGCGTACTGGTGGTGGATGATGATAAAGTTACCCGGCGGGCACTGGAGCTTATTTTAGGCGCGGAGTTTGATGTAACAATTCTGGAAAGCGGCAATAAAGCGGTCGATCATATCCAACAGGATATGGATTTTGACGTCGTCTCCCTGGATCTGAATATGCCCGGAATGTCGGGTATTGAAACGCTCAAAGAGATTAAACAACATAGCCCGACGACCGAGGTTTTGCTTGTTACAGCTTTCCAGGATATTGAATCAGCAAAACAGGCTTTAAAATTAGGGGCTTATGATTACATTGAAAAACCGATCAACAAAAATGCTTACCGTCAATCGATTCGCCAAGGCGTCCGGCGCAGACAGAAGGCGCTTGTATCGGAAGAAGCTCAACAACAGCTTAAAGTCGTCAAAGCCCAGTTGGTGCATTCGGAAAAACTATCTGCTATCGGAGAACTGCTGGCCGGGGTCGTTCATGAAATCAACAACCCTTTAGCAGGCATTATGGGATACTCAGAACTTTTCCTCCTGAAAGAACCGTCTCCTGAAAAAGCTCATAAATACGTAAAAAACATACAACAATCTGCCATTCTATGCCAAAAGATCGTTCAAAAGCTGCTGGCCTTTTCCAGAAAACAGAAACCGAAACGGGAATACGTGCAGGTAACAGACATTGTGGAAAGCACCCTTGAGCTGGTGGAGCATGAAATCAAGAAAAATGCTGTTAAGGTGGTCAAGCAGTTTGCAGATAATGTGCCGCGTACCAGCGCAGATTCCTATCAGCTGCAGCAGGTATTTCTGAATATCATCAATAACGCTGTTCAGGCGATGAAGCAGCAAACCCGCTTAGGCACCTTAACGCTTATAAGTGAATTCGATGATAAATCGATTCGTATAAGTATCCATGACAGCGGTCCGGGGGTACCCGAGGAAAATCTCCAGAAAATCTTTGAGCCTTTTTTCACGACCAAGCCGGAAGGCAAGGGCACCGGTCTCGGCTTGAGTATCTGTAATGAAATTATCCGGGAACACGGAGGTAATCTCTACGTCTCCAGTGAACTGGGAAGCGGTACGCGTTTTTTTATTGAGCTTCCAATTACAGAGCCGGACAAGCCGTCGCCCACAGTTGCACCTCCTGATAAAGCGGATCAGATGCCGGGTTCCAAAAAGATCCTGGTGATCGATGCAAAAGAAACCGGATACGATCTTTTAGAGAACATGATCTCCGCTTTGGGACATCAAGTGGATGTTGCCCATGATGCTCCCTCCGCTAAACTAAAATTGCAAAGCAAAAATTATGATGTCATCATCAGCAATATGAATATGCCGGAGTTCAGCGGCCAACAGCTATATGAATACTTAAATCAGGTTAAACCTGAACTGCTTTCAAAGATTCTTTTTATCACGGGTGGAGTTATTTCAAAAGAAGTCGGGCGTTTCTTAGAGAAAAACCGCTTACCGTTTCTTAACAAACCGTTTGGACTCGAGGAAATTCAAGAGGCTGTCCAGAACATTGAGAAAATTTAAAAATGACTGAAACACAAGCAAAAAAAATTCTGGTTATTGACGATGAGGCCCACATTCGCCGTGTTCTTGAGGTTAAATTGAAAAACCGGGGATACCAGGTGATCACTGCCGAGAACGGTCAACAGGGACTGGAGCTTATTTACTCCCAGAAGCCGGATGCTGTTGTAACGGATATTAATATGCCGCTGTTGGAAGGTGATCAGCTCTGCCGGCTGATTGATAAACTCAAAAAAAAGCGGCCCTTTTTGACAGTGGTAATAACGGCCCGGATATCCCCCGAAGAACGAGCCTGGGTGCAAGAGATGCGTGATACGCAGTTGATGGAAAAACCATTCAGTCCCTCCAGGCTGGTAAAATGCATTGACGCTTATTTTGAAAGGCAGTCATCATGATGGATCTGCAACTGTTTAAAGATTTTTTAGCAAGTCTCTCACAGGTTTTTCCGGTCAATTTTGATTTTCGGGATATTAAAGAGAACGTTTTGTTTTCAGGAAACAACAAGGTCAGCCTGCCAATCTCCCGGGGCTTGGAGACAGTTGCCGATCAGGTTATCCGCAAAGAGTCCTTCCAGTATCTGTGTATCGAGGACAAATATGATCTGTTCGGGGTGCCGGTTCTTAACAGCGGGCGGGTGGTTGGTGTTTTAACCGCTTGCAATAACGGCGTTGAACAGGATGTTGCCGGCCGGAAAATATATCCGGCGCACCACATGGAACAATTGTTAACCCACCTGGCAGGCCTGATCGAAGATAAGCTGAGTTCCCTGGATGAGTCGGAAAAACTGGCCGAAGAACTGGCCAAAAGTTTTGAAGATCTGAATCTGTATGCCAGGATTGCAACACAGGTCAAGACATTGCGGTTTTCACCCGCCAAACTGGATGCGTTGAATCAAGATCTTTTGGAATCGATGCGAGTGCAAATGACGTTCGCGTCTATGCTGAATCGCCCTGAATACAACTCCCTGGTTACTGCCGGCGAAATTGATGCAAAGATCACAGAATCTTCTGCTTTTATTGAAGCCCTTATTGATGCCATCCCGCCCGATGCTCCTTCACTGGTCGACAATTACTTTATTGTTAACAACTCCAGCCAGACGCCGGGATATCAAAAGATGCACGCCGAACCTTTTCGCTTTTTAGGGGTGATGATCCGGTACGGCGGAATATTTTACGGATGGCTGGGTATGGTCTCATTTAACCTTAAGGAAATTTTTCGCCAGGGTGAAATGCAACTGCTGATTTCGGTGGCACAGCAGGTGGCCCTGGTTATTTCCAATTCAGACCTTTACCGGGATTTGGAATTGTTTGTCATCAATGTCTGCAAATCGCTGGTCTACGCTATTGAAGCCAAGGACGCATATACCCGGGGTCATTCCGAGCGGGTCAACCGTTACTGCATGCTGATGGCCGAGAGTCTAAATCTGGACAAGGAACAGAAAAACGTCTTGAATTGGGCCTCGGTTCTGCACGATGTCGGCAAAATAGGAACTCCGGAGAGTATTTTGAACAAATCCGGCAAATTGACCGCTGCCGAGTACGAAATTGTTAAAGCCCACCCTTTAAAAGGTTATGGTATTCTGCGACCCATGGATCGATTGGCGGATTCGCTTCCCGGCATCCTTTACCATCATGAACGCTATGACGGCGGCGGATATCCCCAAGGGCTGCAAGGGGAAGAAATACCCCGGTACGCCAGAATAATAGCCATTGCCGATACATTCGATGCGATAAGCTCCCACCGGGCCTACCGGTCGGCAAAATCCGGGAAAGAAGCATTGAAGATTATCAAGGAGGTAGCCGGGAGCCAGCTCGATCCCGAGCTGGTGGAAGTTTTCGAGACGGTTTTTCATACCAGTTTGGATCAGGAAGAATACCGGGATAACACCCCAACGGCCCTAAGCCTCCAGGCGTAAAGCCATAATTGAGTTAAAACTCAATGTGTCCGTTGTTTGTTGTCCGTTGTCAGTTGTAAATCTAATTCGATTTATCCGGCGTTATGATAAC
>JAQYVG010000318.1 GCA_030145595.1 Desulfobacterales bacterium
CAGACGTATTGCCAAAAGCTGCCATCGCAAGCGATAACCGGCCGTTCAGCAAAACAATTAATATTATTGTAAAAGCATCTGTTCTTTCTTTACGAACCTTTATATACGAGTTCACACGGTTTAAAATATGATTATCCATTGAGCGGCCTTACAGCGAAAACTCCCCGACCCCTCAAGTAACTACTATTTGCCGCTGATAATCATTTCAGCATGTTCTCTGGCCCAGCGGTCGGCTTCAAGGATATCGTCAAGGGACGGATCATTGACAACAGTATGCCGTTGCATGGTTTCCCGGATAATCTCGGGTATTTTGACAAATGATATCCGATGTTTTAAAAAGGCCTGCACCGCTACTTCATTGGCGGCGTTTAAAACCGCCGGAAGGGTCTCACCAATTTTGCCGGCCTGATATGCCAGCGCCAGACACGGAAATTTTTCTAAATCGGGCGGCTCAAAAGTCAAGGCCCCCATCCGGGCAAAATCCGGCAGCGACTGCTGCAGCGCGAGCCGCTGAGGGTACGACATGGCATAGGCAATGGCACCTTTCATATCGGGGATTCCAAGCTGAGCCATTACCGCCCCATCTTTATAGCTTACCATCGAGTGAATAACGCTCTGCGGATGAATCAAAACCTCGATCCTGTCCTGGGAAACGCCGAAGAGACATTTGGCCTCAATCACCTCCAGGCCCTTATTCATGAGCGTGGCCGAATCGATCGTCACCTTTTTGCCCATCTGCCAGGTGGGATGATTAAGCGCTTCCGCGGGCTCGATTTTAATAAATTCATTTGCCGGTCTTTTTAAAAAAGGACCGCCGGAGGCTGTCAGGATTATCCGGTCCAGATCTTGGGGACGATTTCCGGCAATACATTGAAAAATGGCACTATGCTCGCTGTCAACGGGAAGGATCCGGACACCTTTGGCCACAGCTCTCTTGATAACGATATCACCGGCCATCACAAGAGTTTCCTTGTTGGCCAGGGCAATATTTTTTCCGGCCTCGATGGCAGCCAAGGTCGGCATCAATCCGGCCGCACCCACCACTGCGGATAAAACCATGTCAACGGCATCATGGGTGGCTGCAGCTATGTAGCCGTCCTTTCCATACAATACTTCTACACCGCTTGTCACCGGTAGTTTGCTCTTCAGCTCAAAGGCGCACCTTTCATCAAAGACAACGGCGATTTCCGGTTCAAACTGTTCGATCTGACGAGCCAGCAGTTCCGTATCCTTTTTGGCTGCCAGCGCTTTAACCGCAAACCGTTCGGGAAACATTTCAACAATCTTAAGAGCATTACGCCCGATGGAACCGGTAGACCCTAAAATAGAGAGATATTTCATTTATAATATATATTCCTTAAAAAAATATGCAACCGGAGCGGCAAACAGCAAGGCATCGATTCGATCCAGAATACCCCCGTGGCCGGGGAGCAATTCCCCGGAATCTTTTCTATTGCCAACCCGCTTAAGCTGGGATTCAAACAGGTCCCCTACCTGTCCCGCAACTCCTGTGGCAATGAAAAACAGCAGACTTAAACCCCAGGGCAGTAACGGTAAAAAAAAATGCTTGAACCCTGCTCCAACAACCAGATTGGCAGCCAACCCGCCGATGGAACCCTCAATGGTTTTCCCCGGGCTTACGGCGGGACACAGTTTGTGACGTCCAAAAGAAGACCCGCAATGGTATGCACTCACATCACCGCAAAAGACAATAAACAGTATAAAATAAATCCAGGTTACCCCATCCGCCCCATTACGGATTAAAATAAGGCATGCCAGAAAAAGGGGTATGTATACGATCCCCAGAACCTGTTTGGTAATTATTTCAGATACACCTGAATCGGTTTTGAACCAATGCAGTGAAATCAGAGCGCAAACTATAAGATTCAGTATAATCAGGCCGATAATCATTTCAAATGAGCCAATGTATGCCGCCCAGATAATGCCGGCACCCGTAAGATAGCCTAATGCCGGTATGGCCCCTTGATTTGCTCCGCCGCTGGCGTGCAATACAATTCGAAAATATTCCCACAGGGCCAAGATACAGACGATGACGACAACAACAGCAAACAGAAACGCCCCTCCCTTGCTAATCAGCAAAAACAGAAATGGAAGAGCGGCAAGACCTGTAATCCAACGTTTTAAATGCATAATTTTACGACGCCATCAGACTTTACCGAACCGGCGTTCACGCTGCTGATAGTCTGCCAGGATTCTAATAAACTCATCTTTTCCAAAGTCGGGCCATAAGGTATCGGTAACATAAATTTCCGTGTAGGCTATCTGCCACAAGAGAAAATTACTGATGCGCATCTCTCCGCTGGTTCTAATTAGAAGATCCGGATCAGGTATCATTCTGGTATACAGGTATTCAGGTATCAACTCGGCCGTGATTGAATCAGGATCAATCTTACCATTTTTAGCCTTGATTGCAATATCTTTAACCATTCTAACAATTTCAGACCGACCGCCATAACTTAATGCCAGATTCAGCCACATCTTACTATTTTCTTTTGTAAGCGCCATAGTCTTATCCAGGACGCGCCGAACACCTGCGGGCAAACGCTCGACCTGCCCGATGGCATTTAAGCGGATATTGTTGTCCATCATCTCTTTTAGTTCTTTTTTGAGGAATTGCTGCAGGAGGGTCATGAGAGCAGCAACCTCGGATTTTGGTCGCTGCCAGTTTTCGGTGGAAAAGGCATAGAGGGTCAGGTAGGAAATTCCGATCTCACGGCAGGCTCTTACAATTGTTCTAACAGTCTCCGTACCCTTTTCATGTCCTTTAATCCGATTTAACAAACGCTTTTTGGCCCATCGGCCGTTACCGTCCATAATTATGGCGACATGCACGGGGAGCTTGGCGGAATCAAGACCAGTGTGGTTAAAGGAGAATGGATCAGAATTCAAGGATCTCTTGCTCTTTTTCTTTACAGATTTCATCCATACTTTTGGTGTGCTCATCGGTTATTTTCTGGACTTGATCCTGAGCCCTGAAAGCATCATCTTCCGAAATATCACCATCCTTTTTCAAACCTTTCAGCAGGTCATTCGAATCACGTCTTATATTGCGCACTGCAATCTTGTGTTCTTCGCCCTTTTTTTGTACGACCTTGACGAGTTGTTTCCTGCGGTCCTCTGTTAGCGCCGGGATGGAGATACGCATAAGTTTGCCGTCATTTGAAGGTGTCAAACCCAGATCGGATTTCAAAATCGCCTTTTCTATCTCCTTGATTATGGAAACATCCCAGGGTTGGATAGTAATCAGCCGGCTTTCAGGAACAGAAAGAGATGCCATCTGATTTAACGGTGTCAGCGTCCCGTAGTAATCTACGCGGATGTCATCGAAAATACTCAAGGAGGCGCGACCCGTTCTAACCCTGTTTAATTCATTCTTCAAAGCTACGATTGATTTTTCCATACTCTCTCTGGTATCTTGAAATATCGACTCAATCATGGTCTTTCCCTCAAATAGACTTCAAACGGTATTATTTAAAGCTTCTAATTAGTGCCCATTCACAAACACTTTTTAGCATTAGACAGTTTCCAAGTCATAAATGAGGGATTTTTTCGATGAGAAAGGCCGCACAAGGGTTTTCGCCCGAGGCGTACGTAAGTACGTTGAGGGCGGAAACCCGCGGAGAACGCCGCTCATCGGAAAAATAGCCATTTATGGACGTCATCAAACGGCAGCGGCACTCGGTTTTGACCGTCCAACGGCAAATTCCATGGATAGTGTTTCTGACCGTGATTTTGCGCTTGAATTTTTGACGGCAGCGTCAAT
>JAQYVG010000319.1 GCA_030145595.1 Desulfobacterales bacterium
AGAAAAATCATTGCGTGATATCAATGTCTTGTCCAAAATTGCCAAAGGAATACACAACGCCATTGACGAGTTCTTCCAAAAAGTCCGTTGACCCAAATTTTATATTAAATTAGCCGCAGACCCACGCGGACAATCGCAGACACATCCCTTTCTTTTTAATCTTGCAGGTTAGAAAAAAGCGTGTTAGGAATTATTGATGATCGGGGCGTGGCGCAGCCTGGAAGCGCGCCTGCTTTGGGAGCAGGAAGTCGGAGGTTCAAATCCTCTCGCCCCGACCATACTTTTTTGTCCAGTGCACGTATTCTCCTTAGGTCTGCTCGCTTGTCTATGTACAGAAAACTTTGATTTCCTTCTTTAAAATGAAGCCAAAAAATGACACCACATGAACTGATAGAGAAACTCCATGCTCACCAAAAGGAACTTCGACGAATGGGGGTCGCTTCACTTGCCCTCTTTGGCTCGGCGGCCCGAGGTGAATCAGGAGCAGAAAGCGATATTGATCTTTTAGTCGAATTTGACCGCTCTGTGGGTGTTTTTCACTTCTTCACTGTTCAGCACCGCCTTGAGGAGATCCTCGAAGTCCCCAAAATCGATATGGTGCAAAAAGGAGCATTGCACCCCGCACTTCGTGAGCGCATTCTTGCGGAGGCTGTCAATGTCGAGTAGGCTGTGGCAACATCGTGTCATCGACATAATTGCAGCCATCAATAAAATACAGCACTATGCTGAAGGAATGGACTTTCGAGCTTTTCAGCAAGATTCCAAAACTTCCGATGCTGTAATTCGTAATTTCATTGTCATCGGTGAAGCTGCACGAAATATGCCGATTGAAATCACCGAACAATATCCGACCATTCCATGGCGGCTGATGGGTGATATGCGCAACTTTGCAGTCCACGAATATTGGGGTGTGGAACTCCGTACAGTATGGGAGACCATAGGACAAGATCTGCCGCCACTTATCCCTTTGCTCGAAGAATTGCTCAACTAAAACAGTTTGCCTTAAATCCAGCGCGCCTGCTTTGGGAGCAGGAAGTCGGAGGTTCAAATCCTCTCGCCCCGACCATAATTCTAAAATAAAATCAGCGGTTTGTGATCAAACAGCTTTTTAATTTTGTAGTAAAAAACTATTATAGCTGTCCATTTTCATGTCACATTTGGCACATTTGTGGACACACAAGTGGACCTGTTCCGATTTTAACCGTCCTCATCATCTTCAGGCTCCACCACCCACGTCCTAGCCTCGTCCATATCCCTGAACACTTTTATCTCTAACGGCAGGTCTTGTGCAATCGCTTCCCACATCCTTGACATTCCAAACTCAAAATCTTCAGAAGCTACAAGGGCCAATTTAAAACCGGTTCCACGGTCTTCGATCCCTCCCTTAATAACTTCGACGATTCGGTATAAATCATCCTCAGTAAACTTGTATATATTCGCCTTCCTTAAATCCCAGATAGCGGACATACCCTTGGCATAACCCGGCATCTCAGCCACTCCAGTTATGGCCGACTTTACTTCTTCAAAGGTTAATTGTCCTGTCGCTGTCCGGATAATTACCTGAGGCTCTTTGTAAACCGTCGTCTCTATTGGCACACCATGATCTCCAATCGTTTTCGGTCACATTTGCTGATCAAGATTGAACCTGTCACAGATGATAACAAAAATAGATGCGAAAGTGAATCGTTTTAGCGCCTGATCCTCAATGCAATCACCCTTTAAATTGCAGTTATGAGGTCGCAAATTTGAAAATCATAAAAAACCCTTGACAATTAACAACCATTAATTTAGAAGATTCGATTTTTAATAATACAACATGTCAGTCAGGGGGTGATGAAGATTGCTTGATATAGCGGCTGTTTTATTTATGCTTGGACTTGCAATTGTTTTGTTTAGGGATGTGAGAAAGTGATACTCGCCCTTGTGGAAATACACGTTCAATCTTTCTTTAGGCTGCTTTAATTAAAAGCAGGAAGTCGGAATCCTATTCAGCTGGCCCTTTACGGTCCCAATACCGAACCGACTCAGAGCGCCATTTGCCGAATCCCTTGAATGTTTCGATCCCTGCGTTATTGAATGTTTGTGCTATCTCCGAATACGACATACCTTCAGACCGTAGCTTTCTGAGCCTGCGTATCATTTTTTGTTGCTTAAATGACCTTTCCTCTATTTCATCGGAGATGCTGGGCAGGTCCTTGCCAATTGCAACAATCGCTCGATTGATTATTTGAACATACGGTTCCCCGGTGAGATGCTTTTCACGCTTTAGGATTTCGTGAGCTTCCGGAGTAAGCATGAGCTGAATCTGCTTATTACCCTCTGCCAGCTTCTTGTTGCGCCAGCGCTTCAGCCGCTCCCTGTCCGTTTTGCGCCTTTGAGCTATCGTTTTTAGTTTCATTGTAGCGTTTCAATCATCGTTTCATATTAATGCCTAAAACGATCTATATCAGATTGGTTGGCTCTATGCAAACAAGAAAGGGTTTTGTTCTGCTTTTTTACATGTATGTTTTTAGTTTCATTGTAGCGTTTCAATCATCGTTTCATATTAACACCTAAAACAACCTTTGTCAGATTGGTTGACTCTATGCAAACAAGCAAGGGTTTTGTTCTGCTTTTTACATGTATGTTTTTAGTTTTTCAGTTATATTTTTAAGCCTCGAAATTCTCTGGTGACAAAACAAAATCAACATTTTACCCTAGTTGAGTGAAAGTCGAAGGTGCCCCTCGAAGATCCCGTCTCACGGGGAGATTCGAGGCATCGAGGGTCAAACATAAACTTGACCCCATTTACTGAATTGCTTTGCGAATATCGTCTTCGTGAATATGTACATGCTCATAAGCCCAGACAATGAACCGCTCAAGCTTGCCATGGCCATGGAAGGCATGCATCCCTTCACGATTAAGATCTTGTTCCGACATCCCTTGCACTATAGCGATGGTATCTTCTCGAACCAATTTGAATTGTTCAATGAGCTCTTCGACAGTTAGCCCGTCTAATTTCTTGGTCTGGGTGAGATTAAATCGATCCACATCAAAATCTTCCGGTGCGCCCGAACCATCGGACAAAATATTTTTAAACAACCAATGCATCGAGCGTTCAATGGTAATAAAATGCGCCAATACTTGTTTGACGGTCCATTTTGCTCCGTCCGTATAAACTCGAATACTAAGTTGTTCAAAAGATAACGATCTGAAAAAAGATATGGAATTTTCCAAATTTTTTTCGAGTTCAGCGATGATATCAGTGCGTCGGTCAGTCATAGAACCTCCTTATGCGCGCTGTTCGGTGTCGCGGCTTGCGTAATTGCCTTCCCCACCAAGTCACAAGGTCGGCAACCCGAAATAGGTGCTTTCTGAACTCAACAGCCAGGCCTGCACGCCCCCTGTCAACGCTTCGCCACGCCCCCTTGCGGGAAGCCGACACATGACTCGGGGCCGCGGGTGGTCGCTAACCATTACCATGCGGGGAACTTTTATCCCCTGCTCCTTGCCGGCTATTGCCGGCGCTTTCGACTCGACCCCATTTGTCTATCAGATTAAATATATGATATAATTTAAAATAATAGCCTTGATCACCAATCAGGTTGTGACCCCGCTTCCCCTGCTAATCAAGACGCAACCACGTTTCCCCTCCCCAAAAAGCAGACCAAAGCAGAGCCCCAAATCAGAGCTTCACATCATTTATTTGTGGTTCTTCTCCAATTTAGTTGGAGAAGAGGGTCCAAGGATTCAAGGGGTCAAGGGTTCAAGTGTTTGCTTTCAATC
>JAQYVG010000031.1 GCA_030145595.1 Desulfobacterales bacterium
TTTGTTACGAAAACAAGCCTTCCTATGGCACCGGCAGCGCAACAGGACCTTATCATATCCTAAACGCATCTTTGCACTTAGAGCGCATGGACGAGGAAGCTCTGGTCGACTGGGGCTTGCGAAAAATCCATACAGCAGCACCTCTTTGTCCTTCAAACGATCCCGCACAGGCTGTCCGCCAAATACAGCAGGCGGCCGAAAGCGTTTTGAAACACAATAAATTTCTGCTGTCCCTCGGCGGTGATCACGCTGTCTCCATTGGACCGATCAAAGCCGCATCTGACCGGTACCCTGATATCGGCGTGCTGCAAATAGATGCCCACTTTGATTTGAGAGATGAATGGCAAGGAAGTCGATATAATCATGCCTGCGTTATGCGCAGGGTTGTCGAGGATGCGCAGGTAAAGGTTGTACCGGTGGGAGTCCGTGCAATTGATCCGGAAGAGGCGGACTTTCTCAGCCAGAGGAACATTTCCCCCTTTTATGCCCACGAAATCGATCCTTGGGATTATACCTGGATAGACCGGATTGTCGATGCGCTGCCGACAAAGGTTTACTTAACCATCGACCTTGACGGACTCGATCCATCCGTAATCCCCGGCACAGGGACTCCTGAACCGGGCGGTCTTTCGTACCGGCAGCTTGTAGAGTTGATCAAAATGGTAGGCCTGAAAAAGAAAGTTGTGGCGGCAGACATCACCGAGCTTGCCAAAATCGAAGGGACCCAAGTGTCAGAGTTTACCGCCGCCAAGATTGCAACCAAAATTATCGTCTACTGCTTATAGTCTTCATTTTCGTAACTTCTCAATTTATATTTTATCACCAATGGGCTCCAGAAGTTGTTGAGAAGTTACGCATTTTCCTTGTAACATCAATAATTTCTTGACAAAAGTAATGGATGGCAGTAGCTTTTAATAATACTGTATCATCCGGATGCAACAACATGAGGCCAAGGACTCAACAGATTTTATTCAGCTGACAGGAGCAACTTAACCATGACACTTACAAAAGCTCAATTAGTAGACTCTATTCAAAAAGAGACTGATCTATCACGTAAAAAATCATTAGTACTGGTTGAATCCCTTCTCGAAATCATAAAACAGACCCTGGAAAACGGTGAAGACGTTCTTATCAGCGGATTTGGAAAGTTCTGCGTCAAGGAAAAAAATGAGCGCAAAGGCAGAAATCCTGCCACCGGTGATGATATGATGCTGGCCCCCAGGAAGGTTGCCACATTCAGATGTTCACCCATGCTCAGAAAAATAATTAATAGCTAATAACCGACAATTTATCTTTCTTGATGCATCTATCCGTACTCGACTTCTACTCCTACCATGAATCGGTTACTGCGGCACTCGACGCCGTCAGCGCCGGGGAAACACTCGCAAAACAGAAGTCCATTCTATTAAAACCCAACTTGACCAATGCTTCACCACATCCGGTGACAACACCGGCCGCCTGCTGTGAAGCGGTCATCGAATACATACGTTCCTGCTCGGCTGCCGAGGTCATTATTGCCGAAGGATGCGGCGACGCGAGTCTTGAAACCGATGAAATTTTTGACCTGCTGGGATACCGGGATTTGGCCAAACGACATGAAATCACTCTGATCGATTTAAACACAGCACCGCTTCGAAAACTTAAAAACAATAACTGCACGATTTTTCCGGAAATCTATCTTCCGGAAATCGCTTTTACGCATTTCATTATTTCCCTGCCGGTGCTCAAGGCCCATTCGTTGTCAGGAATTACCGGCGCGCTTAAAAATATGCTCGGCTTTGCGCCGCCAAAATATTATGCCGGAAGATTCGGGGGCTGGAAAAAATCAGTGTTTCACCAGAATATGCAGCAGTCGATTATTGATCTCAATTTATACCGCTGCCCGGATTTGTCCGTGATGGATGCCAGTGTAGGCCTGGCGGATTTTCACCTCGGCGGCCGTCATTGCACGCCACCGGTTAAGAAAATCATCGCCGGATACAATCCTTTAGAAATGGATCGCCAGGCCGCAAACCTGCTGGGACTCGACTGGCAACAGATACCGCATCTTTCAGCAGATTTTCGTTTTGAACCGCTTCAAGGTTCTTTGCAAACTGCCGCAAAATAGAAATAGGAAAAACACATGAATTTGATTCGCTATCAAAACAGGATTTTATAAAAATTTGACATCGCTGTAAATTTGAAATACGATATCTTACTACGAGCACAGGAAAGGATGGGAAATCTATAATTTGGAAAATATAAGTGAAAAGCGCCGGCATCCCAGAATCAAAGTCGAATGGCCCGTGATCGTATATCATGGTGACGACTTCATTGAAGGCAAAACCGAGAATATCGCCTTTGACGGTATTTCTATAGTTTGTGAAGAACCACTTCAGCTGGATGAGATTATCAGCATATCGATTGAGACTCCAGATCAGCAGTCTATGGTAGTTTCCGCCAGTGTAATCTGGTCGGATGTCTATGGATTTGATGATCAGAATACCACCTATGGGATAGGCCTCTGCTTCGTCAAAATATCCGATGAAGACCGCATTCGTTTCCTCGACCTGATCTCCCATCTTCTCGAAGAATAAAATCTTTAGGCAACTATTAGTAATGCCTGTAACCGTAATAATAATCGTAGGACCTGGTTGCATAAGGAAAATTAGATATTTCCTCAAGATTTAGACAACCGGGCTCGACGTACCGCGTACTCTTACCATCAATCATTTTGGATTTTATTACCTTGGCCGTTGCCTGCAAGCCCAGCAGTTTTGCGATCCTGTTGACCTCATCCAAGAATCGTTCGTTGTTATGACTGCTTTCGCCCGTCCAGCCCCCGGTCTGGTGAATCGTCTGATGAATCATCTCATGCAGCAGCACATCGCTGGCCAGCCGTTTATTTAAATTGTCCAGGCACCATTTGGGCATACTGGTTGGATAAACCGGTCGCACCAGACCCTTGTATAAATAGATAATATTTTTAGAGAAAAAATAACACCCCAAACTTTTGTTCTGAGGCTTCAAAATCCAGTAAATAGGGCCGGGTGTGTTCTTAGCGCCAAAATAAGCTGCATTCAAATCTATCCATTCGTCATACGCCCAGGCACCTACCTCCCCGAACATTTGAGTGCCCTCTGTTTTCAACTCATCAAATGTCGCCATTAGTTATTTCCACTCCTATCGCCAAACCCGTATAAACCGTAACCAAAAAGCGGTCTTCATATCGCCCTTTAAGGAAATGACATGGCCGGAGCCCCGATTAGCTATCTAAAATGAAGTCGGTGATATATAAATTTTCCTGCATTTCACGGGCGATGGTGGACGTGGGACTCTCTCCGTAGTTATGCCCCGGCCAGACAACCGTTTCTCCAGGTAGTACAATCAACCTTTTCTCTAAGGACTCGAGCAGCGTATTGAGAGAACCGCCGATCAGATCGGTCCTTCCGGCCGCACCGACAAAAAGCGTGTCGCCGCTGAAAAGGTTTCCCTCGACCAGATAGCACACCGAGCCCGGCGTATGGCCCGGTGTGTGGAGCACTTCGATCTTGAGTTTTCCGACTTCAAGCACATCCCCGTCTTTGAGTCTTATATCCACAGGATCCGGCGGCGGCAGTCCCAACTCCCGTGTAGATGTTTCCCGGACCTCCACATCCGCAAAAAACCGGTCATCAGCTGCATGCATGCAAACCGGGGCTTTAAGAACATTATGAAGCGGCCTGTTTCCAACGACGTGATCGGCATGACCGTGAGTGTTCAGAATATATCTGACTTTAAAGTCTTTTTCCCTAATCAGGGCCAGCAGTTTGTCTTCTTCCCCGCCCGGATCAATAATAACCGCTTCCCGGGTCCGGGAGCAGGCCGCCAGATAGGTCATCACCTGAAACGGACCCACAGGGATTTGGTTGATGATCATCAGACTATTACCTCAATATGGATATTTCGGGCAATATATCACTCTCATGGAACATTATCGACAAAAAAACGTTTTT
Organism: Desulfobacterales bacterium; assembly: GCA_030145595.1. Taxonomy (GTDB): domain Bacteria; phylum Desulfobacterota; class Desulfobacteria; order Desulfobacterales; family UBA11574; genus Desulfatibia_A. Next base: position 3,975 of record JAQYVG010000031.1, read on the forward strand.
TTTATTGAAAAAACCAAATTATTTTATTAAATAAAAAGACTTGTTTTATTTGACATATTTGACAAATTCACTCAAATCAATTAAAAGAAACGAATTAGAACTAGAGACCTTTGAAAAATGTTCAATTTTGTTCAAGTCCAAGGAAGGCGAAAATTTTAACCACAGGCATACATTGAGTATTTCGAGGATTAAAATTTGAGCTGCCGTAGCGTAGCGAAGATCCCGCTCAGCGGGGACGCCGGAATTGGGCAAAAGGGGGCGTTTTGCAAAGGTCTCAACTAATCAGAGGAGAACTTTACCATGGCGCTAACAAAAGCTCAAATCATCGACACCACCCAGAACCATCTCGGTCTCTCCAGAAAAAGAAGTTCGGAACTGGTTGAAACCCTTTTAGAAATCATGAAGACCACGCTTACAAACGGTGAAGACATCCTCATAAGCGGGTTTGGAAAATTCTGTGTAAAAGAGAAAAGGGAACGTAAAGGCAGGAATCCCGCAACCGGCGATGATATGATGCTGGCGCCAAGGAAGGTTGTTACCTTCAAATGCTCCGGAAAGCTTAGAAACAAAGTTGATGCCAATTAGTTCCGCCCCGCTAATGGATCTTCTGCCGGCAAAATGGAATCATAGCGCTTCCGTTGCAACGGACTTAAATTACCACTGCCAAAAAAACTCATGCCCTCTGCCCAACTCCGCTGGCAACCGATAGCCGTTTTATTGACCCTCGCTCTGGTATGGGGGGCCAATATGGCCATCATCAAGATCGGGAGCCGGGAGTTGGCACCTCTGTTCATGGCCGGACTGCGTTCTCTGGTAGCGAGTCTTTGTCTTTACGCCTGGATGAAATTCAAGAGGATAGACCTCTTCCCTTCCAAGATTGTTCTTTTGCACGGAATTGTAATAGGGCTCTTTTTTGGCGCCGAGTTCGGCCTGATCTATGTAGGGCTCAAATACACCCTGACTTCCCGCGTGTATGTCCTTTTGTACACCGCCCCTTTCTTCGTGGCCCTTCAAGCCCATTTTCTCCTGGACAATGACCGTTTCAATCCCTTCAAGGCTGCTGGGCTTTTACTGGCTTTCGCAGGGGTTGTAATGCTGTTTGTAAAGGGATTAGGCTCTTTTCATTCGACGGCTCTGCCGGGCGATCTTATGGCTCTGGCCGCCGCTTTTCTGTGGGGATCCACTACTGTCTACATCAAAAAGTTTTTGGTCGACCGTGCATCACCCTTGCAAACGCTCTTTTACCAGGTTTTCTTTTCTGCACCACTCCTATTCGCTCTGAGTATCGCCCTGGAAGACCCTGTGGTTTCAGCATTATCCTGGACAGGCGGCTTTTCGGTCTTTTATCAGTGTATCATTATTGCTTTTCTCAGCTACCTGGTCTGGTTTGAGCTCATCTCCCGCTATCCGGTCAGCCTGCTACATGCTTTTACCTTTTTCACTCCGGTATTCGGTGTCTTGATAAGCGGTATTATAATAATGGGCGAACCGATAAGTTCCAACCTGGTGGCGGCTTTGATCATGGTATGCCTGGGCATGGTCCTGGTCAATTATCGCCCGACGGAAAAAGCCGCAGCCCCAGCCGACAGTTAATCCTCATTGTTTATCATTCCATTTTTTTATGATATTCGTTACACTTCAGGATTCAAGGGTCCAAGGATTCAGGGGTTCGAGTGCAATACTTTAAAATATCTATGACTTACAAGTTTTGCAGAAGTTGCAAGTATACTCGAAACGATGATAAAATCGTTTGAAAGCAAACACTTGAACCCTTGAATCCTTGGACCCTCTTCTCCAACTAAATTGGAGAAGAACCATATATTTTTAGGAATAACAAATTTTTCATAATGATAAAAAAGATTATTGAAATCGAATCGCGGCTGCCGGCGGCGCTGGCTGCCGACAGACATGCCATCAGCCGTGAAATCGCCCGCATTAAAAGCTCCAGGGCTAAATCACCGGCGGATAAAAAGACCCAAAAGCGGTTTTTTCATCTTGAGAAAAAACTTCAGGCTTCCATCAAAAAGAAAGCATGGCGGCAGGAAAACCGGCCGTATCCGAACTACGACCCTGCCCTGCCCATAACAGCCAAAAAGGATGAAATCATCGATGCCGTCGCCGGCAACCCGGTGGTAATTATTTCCGGAGAGACCGGTTCGGGCAAAACCACCCAGATACCAAAATTCTGTTTGGCCGCCGGACGTGGTATTGACGGCAAAATAGGCTGCACCCAGCCCCGCAGAATTGCCGCCACAACGGTTTCACGTCGCATCGCCCAAGAATTGGGAGAGCAACTGGGCCAATCCGTGGGTTACAAAATACGGTTCCAGGATAAGACCAGTCCCGATGCGTATATCAAAATCATGACCGACGGCATCTTACTGGCCGAAACCCAGAACGATCCGGATCTTATTGAATACGATACTATCATTGTCGATGAAGCCCATGAAAGAAATTTGAATATCGACTTTATTCTGGGATTCATAAAGACGCTGCTAAAGAGAAGAAAGGATCTGAAAGTCATCATTACCTCGGCCACCATTGATACCGAAAAGTTCTCAAAGGCTTTTGACCGGGCGCCGGTGATCGAAGTCTCCGGCCGCATGTATCCGGTTGAAGTCCGTTACCAGCCGCACGATTTAAAAACCGCTGATGACAACGAGCCGGCCCATATTGAAACAGCAGTGCGCGCGGTAGACAAGCTGCAGCAAGAAAGTCCCTTCGGCGACATTCTCATCTTCATGCCCACCGAACAGGATATTCGTGAAACCCGCGAAGCTATCAAAGGCCGGCAATATAAAAATGTAGCCGTACTCCCCTTGTTTGCCCGGCTCTCGGCGGCCGAACAGTCCAAGGTTTTTGCCCCCATCTCGGCCAGAAAAATCATTATCGCCACCAATATTGCCGAAACGTCCATTACCATACCGGGCATTAAGTACGTCATCGACACGGGGCTGGCACGCATATCGCGATATACACCGCGATCAAGAATCACTTCCCTGCCGGTCACCGCCATATCCCAAAGCAGCGCCGAACAGCGCAAAGGAAGGTGCGGAAGAGTAGAAAACGGTGTTTGCATACGCCTTTTTTCCCAAGAAGATTTCCATACCCGCCCGCTGTTTACACTGCCTGAAATTCTAAGGGCCAATCTGGCTGAAGTAATCCTGCGGATGATCGCCTTAAAATTCGGTGATATATCGGATTTTCCCTTTGTCGACCGCCCGGACCCTAAAAGCATAAAAGACGGCTTTGATCTGTTAGTCGAAATCGGAGCGATTGCTTTGATGCCCAAACCTGAGACTGCCGGTGGAAAGCCTGGTTACAAGCTGACCAAAACAGGCAAGCTCATGGCCAAAATGCCCATCGATCCCCGCCTGTCTCGCATGTTGATCGAAGCCCGGGTCCAGGAATGTCTGGATGAAATGATTGTTATCGCTGCAGCTCTGAGCATCCCGGATCCTAGGGAACGGCCTTTGGAAAAAGCCGCCGCCGCCGACCAGGCTCACAAAAACTTTAAGGACCCTTCTTCGGATTTTATTACCCTGCTGAATATCTGGAACCAATACCATCAGGTCTGGGACAGCCAAAAAAGCATTAGCCAGAGCTTCAAACAGGCTAAAAAATTCTGCAAAGCACACTTTCTCTCATTTAAAAGAATGAGGGAATGGTTTGATATTCACGGCCAACTCACCCAGAACCTGAAAGATTATCGTTTTCGCCGCCGCCGGCTTACGCCCCCCGCGCCCCGGGACAGCAACCGGGAACCTAATGAATACGCTCCTCTTTATGCCGCCATTCACAAAGCGGTTTTAAGCGGTTTTCTTGCCAACATTGCCGTAAAAAAAGAAAAAAATATATTTCAAGCCGCCAAAGGCCGGGAAGTAATGGTTTTTCCAGGCTCAACCCTGTTCAACCGGGCCAAGACCTGGATCGTAGCCGCTGAAATGGTCAAAACATCCAGACTGTTTGCACGGACAACCGCCGGCATCGACTGCCGTTGGTTAGAAAGCCTGGGCAAAGATCTGTGCAAATATACCTATCTTGAACCGCACTGGGAAAGAAAGCGCGGTGAAGTGGTGGCCAGTGAACAGGTCAGCCTCTTCGGGCTCGTCATTGTCCCCCGGCGACCAATATCCTATGGCAGAATCAACCCCAAAGAAGCTGCCCAAATATTTATCCGCAGTGCGCTGGTGGAAGGTGATATCCGGCAGCCATTTTTGTTTATGCAGCACAATCGCAAACACATTGACGAAGTCAGGGACATGGAAGACCGCATCAGAAAAAGGGACATTTTGGTCAGTGAAGACGAGATATTCCGCTTTTATCACCAACGTTTAAAAAATTGCTATGATATCAGAACTCTGCGACATCTTATTAAACAAAAAGGCAGCGACCGTTTCCTGAGAATGCAACCCGCAGACATGCGGCAATATTCCCCGGATGCCGCAGAACTTTCTCTTTTCCCGGACAGAATTGATATTGGAAACCAGAGCTTTGATTGTACGTACAGCTTCCAGCCGGGAGAAAACGTTGACGGCGTGACCGTGAAAATACCATCGTCCCTGGCTCCCGCGATTCCTTCGGATTCAACGAACTGGCTGGTGCCCGGGCTTTACCAAGAAAAAATAACCGCCCTGATCAAAGGACTGCCCAAAGCCTTTCGCAAACAACTGGTTCCGGTAACCAGGACGGTCGATGTGATCATCGATGAGATGCCCAAAGAAGAAAACTCTTTGATCACGGCCTTGGGGAAATTCATTTACAGCCGTTTCAATGTTGATATTCCGGCAGCGGCCTGGTCGGAAAATCTTTTGCCGGAGCACCTTAAAATGCGCTTTGTAATCACAGGCCCTACTGGTGAAGAGCTTGCCGCCGGCAGAGACCCTGCCATCCTACGCCAAAACCTTTCCGGCAGGGCCGGCCCCCAAGAGCCCCAAGAAATCAAAACCGCCCGCAAAGAGTGGGAAAAGACCGGCCTCACCCGCTGGGACTTTCCCGATCTGCCGGAAACCATCATAATTCAAGGGAAAAACAAGGTCGAATGGAGGCTGTATCCCGGCCTTGAAAAAGCAACTTTGAAGCAGAAATCGATTGTTAACCTGCACCTTTTTCAGCAACCCGACCAGGCCGTTAAATCCCATCAGGACGGCGTGGCGGCACTCTTTACTATCCATTTTTCAAAGGACCTGAAGTTTTTGAAAAAATCCCTGGCCCTGCCAAAAAAAGCCGCAAAAATAGCCGACTACTTTGGAGGGGCCGGGCGTTTTGAAAAAATGCTGTACCAAACCGTTGTCAACACCCTTTTTCGCAAAAACCTGCGTTCAAAAGAAGCCTTTGATTCCCACGCCGAATCCGTAGCACCGGATATAATTACCAGCGGCCGCGAATTGCTCGACAAAAGCATGACTGTGCTGGCAGCCTACCATGAAACCAGAACCATAATTTACAGCCTGGAAACCACCCACGGCAAAAGCGAAACGGCCAAACAATTTCTAAAAGAACAAAGAGAGCAGTTGGCCCGGCTGGTTCCGGAAACATTTGTGCAGCTTTACAGTACCGACCGCTTCGTCCACCTTGTCAGATACTTGAAAGCTATTGAAATCCGGGCTCAGCGCGCATTCGTAAATTTTGAAAAAGACCAGGCCAAAGCCGAAGAAATAGGCCTTTTCATTGCCGGCCTGAATACCATGCTTAAGGATCTTGGGCTGGGAGCATCACCGGCAAAAAGAGCCGCAGTCGAGGAATATTTTTGGCTGATCGAAGAATACAAAGTCTCTCTGTTTGCCCAGGAACTCAAAACAGCCGCGCCGGTTTCAAAAAAACGGCTTGAAAAAAAACTAAAAGAGATCCAGCGCATGGTCTGAAAAAACTGTTCATAAAATGATTATATTTGTACTTCAGGTTTACCCATGCTATTTATATAAAATTGTATTACTTTTATTAGTGGAAAAATGAAACTTCGAGCGATCCTACTAATATTGTGTTTACTTGCTTTTTTTTCCGCCACTTCCGGCGGATATCTTTACTATTCGTCTTTGAACAAGTCTGCCTTCATAGAAGCTGAAACCCGGTCCGGCTCCCATGCTGAAATTTCAAAGAGTATTTCCGGCCCTATAATCAGAACTGTCGGCTACACAATTCTGGCTTTGTGTGTTCTGATCGGGCTGTCAGTGCTTGTTCTGTATAATCTGGCAAAATCCGACATCGTCAAGCGCATGAAGGCTGAAGAGGCACTGCGGGCGAGTGAAGAGAAGTATCGTTCCATGATGGAGGCCATGACTGACGCGGCCTATATTTGTTCGCATGACTTTCGCGTAGAATATATGAATCCGGCTATGATCAAGAGAATAGGACACGACGACACCGGGGGATCATGTTACCAGGCGATAAACGGACTGGAGGAAAAATGCCCTTGGTGCGTTCACCATAAAGTCCAAAAAGGCGAGCATGCCGTGACGGAAATAGTCAGCCCCAAAGACAACCGGACGTACAGTGTTTCCCATTCGCCCATTCACCACGTGGACGGTACCATTTCAAAGCTTACCATTTATAGAGATCTCACGGAGTTAAAGAAAATGGAAGCAGAGCTTCTCAAAGCTCGCAAGCTTGAATCCATCGGACTCCTTGCCGGCGGCATGGCGCATGATTTTAACAACCTTTTGTCCATTATCATGGGCAATATTTCCATGGTACAAGATGATGTCAAACCTGATGATCAAATTGCCCAATTGTTGAATGATGCCCAGGAAGCGTCCCGGAGGGCCCAGGAACTTACCAGGCAGTTGATTACATTTTCAAAAGGCGGCGCACCGGTTAAGCAATTGGGCTCGATCAAAGATCTGCTAAAAGAAATAATAATTTTTATCCCGGCCGACTCCAATGTAAAGTGCGAATTTTTAATACCCCCGGATCTGAGTCCGGTTGAATTTGACGAAGGTCAAATGCAACATGCATTTAAAAACCTTATCATTAATGCTGCTGAATCCATGCCGGAGAGCGGACTTATTAAAGTAAGGGCGGAAAATCTTATTTTTAAATCTGAAATTGAAGAAAAAAGTTTAGCACTGGCAGCAGGAGAATATGTTAAAATATCCATCCAGGACCATGGCGTTGGGATTTGTTCAGAAAACCTTGTCCTGATATTTGACCCCTACTTTTCAACCAAAGAGATGGGCACTCAAAAGGGGATGGGGATGGGGCTGGCAACAACCTATTCCATTATCAAAAAGCATGGCGGAAATATCATTGTAGAATCTGAGGTGGATGTCGGTACTACTGTCACTATATATCTTCCGGCATATGTAAAAAAGGCCCAAAAGATAGAGCCCATAGAAACACAAAAGTTGCCCAAAACTGCCATCCGCACCAGAAAAATACTTTTAATGGATGACGAAAAAAGTATCAGACATCTTGCCATACAGATGCTGAGCCGACTCGATTATGATGCCGAAACTGCCAAAGATGGGGAAGAAGCGATTGCATTATTCAAAAGAGCCATGGATTCCGACAAGCCCATTGATTTGGTTATCCTCGATTTAACCATCAAGGGCGGCATGGGCGGTAAAGACGTTATCAAAATTCTTCAAAAAATAGACCCTCAAGTCAAAGCCATTGTTTCCAGCGGTTATTGCAATGATCCTGTAATGACTGATTGTAAAAAGTATGGTTTTGCAGGGGCCTTGCCAAAGCCCTATGCCAAAAAAGATTTGAAAGATATGCTGCATAATATTTTATAGCAACGGATCAGTATATTTTTGCACCATGGTCAACAACCATCGTAACTTCTCAATAACCTCGGGGAAAAGGGCTTCAGCGCGGCAGAGCCGCTTCATATAAAATCGCTTTAGCGATTTTATATATTGATAGCGCCTTTTTTGAAAAATTCTGTTGCCCGACAATTTGCTAAACCCTATTTTATTGATAAGTTACCAACCATCTCCACTCATAAAGCGGGCCTGCGAGTGTCCATCAGCTGGAAGCCTTTAAACAGCAATCCTCCGCCAAGGGCGATAAAGCCGCTGATAAAAAATAACATAAAAGAACCCAGGCTTTCAAAAAAAAGGCCGCTGACAAAAAACCCCACCATCAAACCCAGCCCGTAGGTTACGGCGTTATTGGCAGCCTGCCCCAGGGTTTTGGCCTCAGCCGGTGTCAGCGAGTCGATGTAAAGAATACTGGCTACATGAAACGTGCCGTAGCTAAAGGCATGCAGCGGCTGCAGGAGCAGGATTGCCTCCGGTGATTTTGCAAAAAAAAGTGCGAACCATCTGAGCGCCGCCATCATGAACGAAAAGACCAGAACCTTTTCCATGGAGAAGCGCTTGAATATCCGGTCCGATTTGATCATAACCAGAATTTCAGAGATTGTCGCCAGGGCCCAGGCAATGCCGATAAATGTTTTGCCGTAGCCCATATCTTCAAGATGGATGGAAAAGAAACCGTAATAAGTTCCATGGCTTACAAGCATTAAAAAAGCGCAGAACAAAAAAACGATAACGCGCCTTTTGACAAGTACCTTGGCTTTAATGGTAAATGATGCATAATTTTTTATCCGTATGCCGGGAACTTTGGTGGAAATAGCGGCTTGAATCAAAGACCCTAAAAAAATAAGGCCGATAATTATGTCTATGGAGTATAAGTCGATGACTCGGCCGAGCACAACGACCGTCATGATAAAGGCCAGAGAGCCCCACACCCGGAGCCGGCCGTAGCTTTTCTTCTCCTCGCCCAGCACATCCATGGTAAACGCTTCCAGAAAAGATATGATCGGCGCGTAAAAAAGAGCGTATAAAACAGTAATAGCCAGCATGCTCCAGAAATCGGTGGAAAAAAAGAATAAAGCCCATATCGCCGTACTGACAAAACTACATAGAATATATAGCGGTTTCCGGATTTGAAAGCGGTCTGCCAGAACGCTCCAGATGAGAGCGAACAAAATCATGACAACAGACCTTAAAGCCGAGAGACTGCCGATTTGAAATCCGCTGAAATCGAGATGGTAGCAATATAGATTAAAATAGGGCAAAAAAATGCCCATAACGCCGAAGTACAAAAAATACTGGGAGCCGATAACAAATTTGAAGGAATGGTTGGAAGCTTTATCCATAGTCCGTGTCATACGGCATTTGCCGGCAAAACACAATCGGGTTAGATTTTCTTTACAAATTTCTTTAATAGTGATAGTTTCCCTCGATATTTAACTATTTTGATGGAGGCGAGAGTAACACAGCTATCAGCATTAACATGCAGGAGCCCCAAATGGACTATATTAAAATTCGATTCACTAAAGACGTTGACCGGCTCAGTTCTGAGTTCGAAAAAACCTATGAGGAGGTGTTTAGAGCGATCAATCCCATGTTCACCCTTTCAGAAAGGACATGGAAACCTCAAATGGACATCTATGAAACCCCGGACGAGATCATAATTCTGGCAGAAATTGCCGGGGTTAAAAAAGAGAATCTCGAACTGGAAATCAGCAGTAAGGCGGTCAGGATTTATGGTAATCGCACGGAATTTCCCAAGATAGAAAACGCCACCTACAGGCTGGCAGAAATCCAGTACGGCTACTTTGAACGCATCCTGTTTCTCCCGGCACCTATTGATCCTGAAGTGGTGTCGGCGTCCTATTCAAACGGTTTTCTCCAGGTCCGTCTTGCCAAACTTTTGCTTAATAAAACCCACAAAGTACAGATTACAGACGGATAACAGTTTTATTCAATTATAAATGCCGCCGGATACTGGTAAAAAGGCTGTTTTCAGAAACAGACCCAGGAGGTAAATATGACTCAGCAGCAGTCGCCCATAGCTTTTAGCGCGGAGGAAATGCCCAAAATTTTGCCCATTCTGCCTTTGTTTGACGTAGCGCTTTTCCCTAAAATGGTCCTGCCCCTGGTTGTCATGCAGGACGTGTCGATTCAACTCGTCGACGAAGCCATGTCACAGAATCGAATTATAGGACTTATTGTCTCAAAAGAACCCATCAAAGAAAACGGTTACACACCTGAAGAATTATATACCGTGGGCACCAGCGCCATGATCCTTAAAATGGCAAAAACTGAAGACGACAAGACCCAGCTGCTGGTTCAGGGTTTAGGTAGATTTAAAACGCAAGAGTATATCAAAGGTAAGCCGTATCTCCAGGCCCAGGTGGAACATATTGAGAGTATTGAAAAAATTGACAAGAGAACCCAGGCCTTGGTGGCCAACTTGATCAGTCAGTTTTCTCGAGTTGCCGATCTTTCTCCCGGCTTGCCCCCGGAAATCGCCGCCATGGCCAAGACAATCCAAGAACCCGGGATACTGGCCGACATGATCACTTCTACAATCAATTCCAGCCTCGAGGAGAAGCAGGCTGTTTTGGAAATACTCGATCTAAAAAAGCGATTACAAGAGGTTACCCGGCTGGTTAACTATCAGCTGGAAGTGCTGGAACTCGGCAACAAGATCCAATCTCAGGTAAAAGGAGACATGGACAAACGGCAAAGAGAATATTTTCTGCGCGAACAGCTCAAGGCGATTAAGGAAGAGCTTGGTGAAAAGGATCAAGCCACGGTTGAAATCGACGACTACCGGACAAAAATCGAGGAAAAAAATCTTCCCGAAGAAGCCCTTAAAGAGGCTGAGCGTGAGCTCGACCGCCTGGCCCGCATGCATCCGTCCTCGGCCGAATACACGGTGGCCTCAACCTATTTGGACTGGCTGACGGCGCTTCCATGGCATGAAAGCACCACCGACAATCTGGACATCAAAAAGGCCCGCAAAATTCTGGATCATGACCATTTCGGGCTTCCCAAAGCCAAGAAACGCATTCTGGAATACCTGGCCGTACGCAAGCTGAAGCCGGAGTCCAAGGGGCCGATTCTATGCTTTGCCGGCCCGCCCGGTACCGGCAAGACATCCTTGGGGCGTTCCATCGCCCAGGCTCTGGGGCGTCAGTTTTTCCGTATCTCTCTAGGCGGCGTCAGGGATGAGGCTGAAATCAGAGGGCATCGGCGCACGTATGTCGGGGCTCTTCCCGGGCGGATCATCCAGGGAATCAGGCGATCCGGATCAAACAATCCGGTTTTTATGCTGGACGAAATCGACAAGGTCGGCAGCGATTTTCGCGGAGATCCTTCATCCGCCCTGCTGGAGGTGCTGGATCCCGAGCAGAACTTTTCGTTTTCAGATCACTATCTGGATGTTCCCTTTGACCTGTCCAAGGTAATGTTTATCACCACGGCCAATATCCTCGATCCCATACCGCCTGCGCTGCGGGACAGAATGGAAGTATTGAAGCTTTTAGGCTACACCCTGGATGAAAAAATCCAAATCGCCAACCGCTATCTCATACCCCGCCAGCGGGATGCCCACGGCCTCAAAGCGAACCAGATATCTTTCACCAAAAGCGCGGTGAAACATATCGTTGCCGGTTATACCCGCGAGGCGGGCTTAAGAAATCTTGAGCGGGAAATTGCGAACATTTGCCGCGGAGTAGCTGCCAAAATTGTAGAAGGTGATAAGGCAGCCGTTAATATCAAGATAGAAAAAGTTGCCGAGTATCTTGGCCCCGTACGAATGACATCCGAGGCCAAGGCCAGAACCTCCACGCCCGGCGTGGCCATGGGCCTTGCCTGGACTCAGACCGGCGGCGAGCTGCTCTTCATAGAAGCCACTTCCATGCCGGGGAATAAGGGGCTGACCCTGACCGGTCAATTAGGAGATGTCATGAAGGAATCGGCAACTGCGGCCTTGAGCTTCATTCGAACCAACGCAGCCTCCTTGGGGATTGCTGATGATTATTTTCAAAAGCATGATATTCATATTCATGTACCGGCCGGTGCCATCCCCAAAGACGGTCCTTCCGCCGGTGTCACCATGTTAACGGCTTTGACTTCCCTTTTTACCAATCAAACCATTAAAAAAGATCTTGCCATGACCGGTGAAATCACATTAAGGGGGCAGATCCTGCCGGTCGGCGGTATCAAAGAAAAGGTTCTGGCCGCCCACCGGGCAGGTATTAAAACGCTTATTCTTCCAAAATGGAATGAGAAAGATCTGGAGGATATACCCCAAGAGGTTCGGGATAAAATCGAATTTCACTTTGTCGACAAAATGAAGAATGCCTTAGATATCGCATTGAAAACCTAACCCGGATAAACCGGAAAGAATAGCCACCAAGGCACCAAGACACAAAGAATAACTGTTTATTATAATTTAACTTCGTGGCTTGGTGTCTTGGTGGCGAAAATATTTTGTTAGATAAATCCTTCGCAAATATGATGCGATTTTGATAGATAGGTACTAAAAAGTTATGACGGTTTGTAAGTCAGAGAAAATAAGCTTTTTGGAAAATATCTTTCTTATAGCTGTTTGCGGTCTGCTTTTGCTTTTATTTTTCGCTTGTTCAACGCCCGGCCCCCCTCCAACGCCCCCGGGACATCCCAAACCTTACCGTATTGGTAAAAACTGGTACCGGCCGTTGCCGCACGCTCAGGCTTTCAGGCAGCGTGGCAAAGCATCCTGGTACGGCAAAAAATTTCATGGCCGGAAAACGGCCAACGGTGAAATTTATAATATGTATGCTATGACTGCCGCCCACAAAACCCTGCCCCTCGGCACTTACGTCAGAGTGGAAAACCTTGGCAACAATAAAAAAATCGAGGTGCGCATCAACGACCGGGGACCTTTTGTTCGTGGCAGAATCATCGACCTTTCCTATACAGGGGCTAAAAAACTGGGTATCGTGGGGCCGGGCACAGCTCCGGTTGAAATCGTGGCCCTCGGTGCCGCCTCAAAAAAGAAAACGCCTGGCAGTAGCGACCGAACCTATGTCCCCATAGACTATTACAAGGGAAATTTTACCGTGCAGGTGGGCGCTTTCAGCGACCGCAAAAATGCCGAAAAATTGCAGCAAAAACTTGATAAGGAGTATAAAGACGCCCACATTGCCGCCTATGATGACGGCAATGCGACCTTCTACAGGGTGCGGGTGGGCCGGTGTTCAACTCTGGAGCAAGCCGAAAAACATGAAGAAATCATGATTCAAAGAGGATTTGAAGACGCCTTTGCCATCGCCGAAGACCAGTAAAGAATCATGGACCAGAGGACCAGGCTTTGATTTCACCCAATAGGGGTGCACCTATCTCAAATGGAGTAGATTAAATTCCAAATAACAAATATCAAATATCAAACAAATAACAATGACCAAATTCAAAAATCCAAACAATGTCTCGGTCTGGAAGGTTTTGGTCACCTGTCGAGAGCCTCTAGGTCGAACGATTGAATATTGGAATTTGGAATTTATTTGGAATTTGCTTGCCCGCCGTCTTTTTGGCGGGGTGCTTGGAATTTGTGATTTTAGATACAAAACTCCAAGTCAGAGCCAAATATCTCTGACCTGGCCCAAATGACCAGGTTTTTCAGGACAAAATAAAGATTTGGAAAAAGACTAATGGATCAAGAAAAAACATCTCAAAAGGTTGTTTTCCTTGACAGAGACGGTGTTATCAATCGGGATTCTTCTAATTACATCAAAAGCTGGTCTGAATTCGAATTTATTCCCGGAAGCCTGGAAGCCATAAGACAACTGACGCTGAACGGATTTGTAATAATCATTATTACGAATCAATCGGTGATCAACCGCAACTTAGTGGCTATCATACCATGGTAGTGGAGCAAATTGGGATTTTAACTCGGCGAAGCCGAGTTACGCGCGAAGCGCGTGCTCTAACGACGAATCGAATGCTCACAATTTCATTAAACAGCACATAGCATTACATTACTCCAAAGTCTTTCCAGTATTCCGAATCGCAATAATCTTTACCCGAATATTGAAATAATTTATCGAGAAATGATGCAAGCTGTCGGATTCTTTTTTGTCTGTCTCTGGCAGAGAGTACGAGAATAATAATGTCGTCACCATCGTCCTCCTGCTCGCCTCGTGCAATAAGCTCTTCGCTTTCGGAACTTGCTTCATTTAGATCATTCATTTAAAAATAATTAAGAACTGACATCGACGTTGTATGGATGCACAGCATCTTTGGAGGAATTTGCAGGAGGATGTATGTGAAGAATAAGCCGCCACACAGCCGGGAAGCAGACCCTTGATAATCCGGGGATGGCACATGGTGCATTTCATTACTTTCGGATCAAAA
>JAQYVG010000320.1 GCA_030145595.1 Desulfobacterales bacterium
AAGCGCAACAGGTTCATACGGTAGGATGGAACTTGCAGGTGAAAAAGTGTCAACATAAATGTCAAGCAATTCCTCCTTATCGCCAACCGCCGATTGAATACAATGCATATTTTTGTGGCCGGTAACATTTTCGACTAGTTTTGCATAGATGTGCGGTAAGGGCTCAAAGAGATAATAAATGCGTTCCGGAAATAACTCATTTAAAACCAAAGCCATGGTACCGTCATTCGCCCCAACATAGGCAATGGTATTTATTTTCTGTTTTGTAAAAATAGGCGTGAATTCTACCCACACTTTTTTTGCAATTGGTGACACTTTACGCCAATTCTTATCCGGATGATTTTTAGCAAAACATCGTACTGTATCTGGACTAACTACAGGTACATATTCTATACGAGAACATCGATTTAAAATTTTTATTAATAAACTCCCATCACGAACAGATTTTAATATCCGATCAAAAATGCTACTTTGATGCATCGTTTCTACTTTTCCACTTGAAAATAGGAGCAATAATCCCGGGGCGGCTTTTGCCATCAAGTACATTCCAAAAAGGAGAAACCCCATGGTCAAGAATGATTTCAAACTGGACAACAAAATCCAGATTTACAAGCCAATACATATTGTGCATTCCTATGCGAGGAGATATGTAATAAACACTTGCATTCAAAAGACCCTTTGGAATTGAACAAAGCCATCTGTTTTGGCCCAGCGTCATTTTAGGCCAGTCATCTGGAGGAAGGTCCGTTTGGTAACTTCTTGCGACGACTTCTCCGCTCGGCAGCATCAAATCAAAACCAACACATAGGCTTTTGTGTAAGGTATTTGTGATAAATTCCATTTCTACATGTATATCCTCTTTACTGGAATATATACCACTGACATGGCTATCACCATCGCAAACTCTAATTGCTGTCAGTTTGAGTTCCTCATTTCCTGGAGCTGACTCTTCTGACCAGGTTTTCTCACTTTTTATACTGGCTAATTGAGAAATATATTGTTTAACCACCGACTGTGAATCTCCGGAGTTTACTATACCCCCCATATCAATCTGAAAAGCTGTCTGACAAAGAGATTGGACGGCTTGCATATTATGACTTACAAATAATACTGTTCGACCTTCTTTCGATATATTATTCATTTTTTCTAAGCATTTCTTTTGGAAAGCGGCATCTCCTACAGCTAAAACCTCATCCACCAATAAAATCTCAGTTTCCATGTGGGCCGCCACGGCAAAGGCCAGACGCATATACATTCCTGTTGAATACCTTTTGACAGGCGTTTCGATAAATTTTTCAAGCTCGGCAAAGGCAACAATTTCAGCAAATTTCCTTGTTACTTCCCAGCGATCCATTCCAAGAATAGCGCCGTACATATAGACATTCTCATGTCCGGTAAGCTCCGGATGAAATCCCGTGCCTACTTCTAAAAGAGAACCTGCCCGGCCTCTTAATTCTACTCTTCCTCTTGTGGGTTCGGTTATTCTGGATAAAACTTTCAGCAAGGTAGTCTTCCCGGCACCGTTTCGGCCAATGATGCCGACAACCTCGCCCTGGTTTACTTTAAAAGAAACGTCTTTGAGGGCCCAAATATAATCAGTTCCATTAGTTTGACTGGTTCCATTGGTCTGATAGGTTATACCACTTGCAAATGCGGATCTGAATCTCTGGAAAGGAGCTTTGGCAGCGTCGACGATGGTTTCTCTGATGGTCTTGTAACCTCCTTTGGCACCACCGATGCGGTATTGTTTTGACAGATTTTCGACTTTGATGACGGTGTCAGACATAGTTTTAATTGGTTTTAATTGGTTTTATTGGTTGGTATGGTCGAATTGGTAGTAATTGATTTTATTTGTTTGATTGATTCAATTGTTTATTTTAACTAATCAAACTAATAATTCCAATCAAACAAACGAAACCATCTATATAACATCCGCAAAGGTTTTCTCCATCCTCCTAAAATAATACATACCGATAGTAAATATCATAATGATGATGCCCGTCGAGATGCCGAGCAGAAGCCAGTCAACGGGTTGGTGGCCCAAAAGTGAAGCCCGATAGGCTCTGATCACACCGCCCATGGGGTTCAGTGCCAGCACCCACTGATAGTTCTGTGGGACCAGGCTAACCGGGTAAATCACGGGCGACACAAACATCCAAAGCTGAATCAAAAAAGGAATCACATAGCGTATATCCCGATACTGCACATTTAAAGCCGAAAACCATAAACCGACTCCAACGGCACACAGAAATGTCAGTCCGATCAGAAATGGAAAAAGCAGAATTTCTACTCCGGGGACAAAATCATAATAGGCCATCATGACAAACAAAACCACCATGGCAACGAAAAAATCGAGCAACCCGGCCAAAGATGCGGAACCGGGAATAATGATGCGCGGAAAATATACCTTACTGATAAGATTGGCGCTACCCACCAGGCTGTTTCCGGAATTGGAAAGGGCATTGGCAAAATAGGTCCACGGCAAAAGACCCGCATAGACGAAAATGGGATAAGGAATACCGTCAGAAGGCATTTTGGCCAGCCGTCCAAAAAAAAGCGTGAATACCACCATGGTTAACACGGGCTGTATAATGGCCCACAGGGCACCCAAAACGGTCTGCTTGTATCGAACCTGGATTTCCCTTTTGGTCAAAAAATAAAGCAGTTCACGGTATTTCCAAATTTCCTTCAGATCGACCGGAATCCATCCTTTACTGGGTTCGATGACGGTTAGAGGAATGTCAATATTTTTCGCGGCATTTTTCACGGTGATAGCCTGCTTTTTAGAATTAATGGCATGTATTCATCCTATCAGATATTGCTTGATTGTTTTGATTCTTTTTGATGCCAGGCCCAGGTCGTGCGGATGATGGTTTCAAGATTTTCATACTTGGGCTTCCAGCCCAATGCTTTTCTGATTTTATCTGAACTGGCAATCAGGACAGAAGGATCGCCCGGTCTTTTCTCAACTTCTGAAAACGGAATCGGATGCCCGGTCACCTTGCGGGCCGTTTCGATCACTTGCCTGACCGAATAGCCTTGGCTGTTTTCCAGGTTGTAAACGTCACTGTCCCCTTCTGCCAAAAGGGTCTCGAGGGCCCGTAGGTGGGCCCGGGTCAGGTCGCTGACATGGATGTAATCCCGGATACAGGTGCCATCCGCCGTCGGATAATCGGTTCCGAAAATGTTAATCTGTTTACGTTCTACTGTGGCAACTTTTAATACTAAAGGAATCAGGTGGGTTTCGTGCGTGTGCCGCTCTCCGATCCGGCCGGACTCATCGGCCCGGCATAGCTCCGCTTTGTTAATTACATGGGGGTATGCAATTTAACAAACTGTAATTAAACAATATTTATAAATTATCTTTCAGTATACTCTGAGAGTTTTCTGCTTATAAATAAACGTATTGTCTATCCAAGGCCCAATGGTTGCTGTAGCCGGGTCATTTATTGTTTTTTGCAATTTTGTCCATGTAGCAAATCGTTAATTCTTTTACCTTGGCCAAAGCCTTATCATTTGTCAGAAAATGGTCGGCACCGGCGACGGCCGCCGATGCGATCTGGACCGAATCCACCGGTTTAAGTCCATTTAATTTTTATCATATTTTTTTATTTTTTATGACAACTTTAATTTTTGTCAGATATAAGCTATATTTGCATACCTCACATAAAAAGCCGTCTTTTATTTTTATTTTGCATCAAAAATTATATATACACTAGCGTGCATGCCAAACAATATCGCC
>JAQYVG010000321.1 GCA_030145595.1 Desulfobacterales bacterium
GCTATAAAGCTCAATAGAGAGTTATTTGTTATCCGTTATTCGTTACTTGAAAGAATATCAATTGCTATTCTTTATCTTGAGCAATTGTAACTTTTCAATAAATTCTGGTCAGTGGCCCGGCAACCGGTAATAAAATATGAAAACGTCTGAAACTCACGCAAAAGTGAGTCTAAAGAAAAAACAGGGCCATAACATTGAAATAAGAATGATCTATGATTGTCAGACTCTCTTGCTTTTGAAGATAATAATAGTTGCTGTTTTTTCTTAACACTCACTAATGCGTTCAAACAGTCAGCCATTTTCATATTTCATTACCGGTAGCCTCCATTTATTGAGAAGATACGGGCAACTGACTATTTACGATTGAAAGGGTGAAGCGTCTTGTCTGCAAAAAAGTTTAACATAGCTGTTGCCGGCGCCACCGGCGCTGTCGGAAATCAGATGATCGCTTGTCTTGAGGAACGGAGCTTCCCGATTGAAACGATTAAATTGTTAGCCTCGGCTCGTTCAGCGGGGCGCAAGCTTGACTTCAGGGGAGAGTCGATAGCTGTTGAGGAATTGACAGAAAGTTCTTTTAAGGGTGTGGATGTCGCCCTTTTTTCCGCAGGCGGCGGCATAAGTGAAAAATTTGCTCCGCTGGCCGCAAAGGACGGCTGCGTGGCAATTGACAATTCGAGTGCATGGCGGATGGACCCTGAAGTTCCTCTGGTGGTTCCCGAAATTAATCCGCATGCTATTGCTCAATATAAAAATAAGGGAATAATCGCAAATCCTAACTGTTCGACTATTCAGATGGTTGTTGCGCTGCATCCATTGCATCAGAAATACGGCGTCAGGCGGGTTGTGGTTTCAACATATCAGTCCGTATCCGGGACCGGTCAAAAAGCGATCGATGAACTAGACCATCAGACCCGGGCAATATTGAATTTCAAAGAGCACGAAAAGAAAGTATATCCTCATGTCATTGCTTTTAACTGTCTGCCGCACATCGATGTGTTTTTAGAGAACGGTTACACCAAAGAAGAAATGAAGATGGTCAACGAGACTCTAAAAATCTTTGAAGACGATACTATCGGAATTACCGCCACAACCGTTCGTGTACCGGTTTTTTATGGTCATTCGGAATCGATCAATGTTGAGATGAAAGAAAATGTCACTGCCGACGAGGTCAGAGCTCTGCTCGAGAAGTCACCCGGTATTAAAGTTGTTGATGATCCGGAAAACAATATTTATCCCATGGCAATTGATGCTGCCGGTCAGGATTTGACACTGGTCGGGCGCATTCGCAACGATGAATCGATTCCAAACTGTGTCAATATGTGGGTTGTGGCTGACAACATCAGAAAAGGCGCAGCAACCAATGCTGTTCAGATAGCAGAAGTTCTGGTAAAGGAGTATTTGTAAATTGGAACGAGTACCAATCACAAGAAAAGGATATGAGGCTCTACAAGAGGAGCTGGAATACCTTAAGAAAGTGGAGCGGCCTAAAAATATTAAGGCCATCGAGGAAGCCCGCAGCCACGGAGATATTTCAGAAAACGCCGAATTTGAAGCTGCCAAAGATCGCCAGGCCTTTATTGCAGGACGGTTAAACGACTTGGAAGATAAATTGGCCCGGGCAGATATTATTGATCCTGATACAATGCCCAAAGATCGGGCTGTTTTTTCAAGCCTGGTTACACTGGAAAACATTGATACCGGGGAAAACGTTGAATATCAGCTTGTCGGGCCGGATGAATCGAATATAGAACAAGGTCTTATTTCCGTATCTTCACCTCTTGGAAAGGCGATGATTGGGAAAAAGCCTGGAGACGAGATTGTCCTGCAGACTCCCGGGGGCAAAAGAAGTTATGAACTTGTAGAAATACTTTAATGGAGGTTTGCCGTGGCACGTATTACCATAGAAGATTGTTTAAAGAAAATACCAAACCGTTTTTTATTAGTGAACGTAGTGGCCAAGCGTGTGAGACAGATTCGTGAGGGCTCCGAATACCTGGTTAGTTCCCCTAAGAATGAAGATATCGTTGTTTCCTTGCGTGAATGTGCAGCAGGTAAGATCATTATTAAAGAAAACCTTGAGGTGGAGGAATAAGAGATCGACGTAGCCACACATACAAGACGCTGAAGAGGAATGTGGGTAAAGCCTTGCATCGCTATGATATGATTGCGGACGGTGATCGTATCTTAGTCGGGCTTTCGGGGGGTAAGGACAGCCTTACGCTGATGTGGATGTTAAATGAACGGCGCGCCCGCATTCCCATCAATTATGAGCTGTTTGCCGTCCATATTGATCCTGGATTTGAAAAAAGTTTCAGTAAATCCCTTCAAAGCTATTGCAATGAAACCGGTTTTCCATTAAGGGTTGAACGAACGGATTACGGCGTTTTGGCCCACAGTTCTTTGAATCGAGAAAATCCCTGTTTTTTATGCTCCCGACTGCGACGAAAACGCCTGTTTGAAATTGCGGATGAACTGGGATGCAGCAAGCTGGCACTGGGGCACAACAAAGATGATATTATCGAAACCCTCTTTTTGAATATGTGCTATGCCGGCGAGATAAGTACCATGCTTCCGTGCATGACGTTTTTTAAAGACAGGTTTACACTTATCAGACCCTTGGCTTTTGTGGATGAGGATATCATCAAGCGTTTTGCAAAAGAGCAGCGATTCCCGGAATTTGTCAATCCCTGTCCCAGTGCCGGAGTTTCCAAGCGGCAGGAAATAAAAGCAATGTTAAAGGGGCTGTATCGGACCAATAAAAAAATCAAAGGCAACCTTTTCAGGGCCATGAGTCATGTAAAAACAGAATATCTTTTAAAGTAGTAATTATATGAATCAACACCTATTAAATATGAAAGATATCCAAAATGAGCGCGATTACCGCAGCATCCCTATCGATAAGGTTGGTATAAAGAATCTGCAGTACCCCATTACGGTGCTTGATCGGCGCAACAGCCTCCAGCACACGGTTGCCTCCATAAACATGTATGTAGATTTGCCCCATAAATATAAGGGGACCCACATGAGCCGCTTTGTCGAAATGCTGCACCTGTTTCGTCCGGAGGTTTCTCTAAAAAAGATTTCAGTAATTTTAGAGCAAATGAAAAAGCACTTAAACGCGGCTTCGGCCAACATTGAAGTGACGTTCCCTTATTTTATAGAGAAAAAATCTCCGGTAAGCAATTCTCCGGGTTTGATGGACTACACCTGCAGATTTATCGGTGCCAGCGATCCTGATGGTAAAATCGATCTTGTATCAGAAGTCATTGTTCCGGTTTCTTCTGTCTGCCCCTGCTCCAAGGAAATCAGCGATATGGGTGCCCATAATCAACGCGGACAGGTGCGTCTCAGTACACGTTTTGATAAATTTATCTGGATCGAAGACATGATCGAACTGGTAGAGGGGTGTGCTTCATGTGAAGTATATTCGGTTTTGAAGCGCGTCGATGAAAAACATGTAACTGAGAGGGCTTTTTTAAATCCGAAATTTGTTGAAGATATTGTGCGTGATATTGCCAAAAAACTGAAAGAAGACCAGAACATCATCTGGTTTTCAGTAAGTGCTGAGAATTTTGAGTCGATTCACAACCACAGTGCCTACGCCTCGATTACCAGTGGGCAGCACCCCGACCTTTAAGTTTCCATCCATAAATGGCTATTTTCCCGATGAGCGGCGTTCTCCGCGGGTTTCCGCCCTCGACGTACTAAAGTAC
>JAQYVG010000322.1 GCA_030145595.1 Desulfobacterales bacterium
GAGAAAAAAAGAACATGGAATTAATGATAATGGCCGAGTTGGGTTACGATCAGAAAGATCCGATTAACGCCGGGGTCCAGAATTATGAACTTGTGGGGTGTTCGGCTGGTGTAACCGTGCTCCGTGTAGTATATAAATGCCCAATATCCGGAGAAACATATAGTTTTGTTACCAGCTTGACCAACGTTCCTCCAGGTCTTATCGCCTATCTTTACAAAACGAGATGGGATATCGAAAAGATCTTCGATCAAGTGAAAAACAAGTTGGCTGGAAAAAAGGCATGGGCGACATCGGATACGGCAAAGAATATGCAGGCCCAATTTATCTGCATAGCGCATAACTTATATACGAACACTTCATGACTGGAGGCTATGGGGGCGCTGAAGAGAATTTACGCTGTTTTTTAATACCAAATTTTGGACACCGTTGTAGTTATGTTTGAGCGAACCCTAAGGTTCAGGTTTAATATGGTCGATAACGGGCGGTTTTTTTCCATCAACTCGTTTTATCTGATGCGTTTGGCAATTTCCCTGAAAAGTAGCTCCTTCTTCTATCTCAATTACCGGAGCTTTAATATTTCCAAAAACAATACCTGATGCGCGCAGGTCAATCTTTTTTCCAGCAATTATATCGCCATGTATTTCTCCATAATTAATGACGTTGGAGACAATAATATCAGATTCTACCTTCCCGTCTATGTCTATTATGAGAGTTCCCTCACCAGAGATATTTCCTTTAACATGGCCTTCAATCCTGATAGCTCCGGAAAACTTAAGGTCACCTTCAAACTTTATATTTTTTCCTAAAAAGGAGCCTATCTCTTGCTGTGTCTTATTTTTTTTTCTCTTTTTCATCATAAATAACTCTCTGTTTTTGACGCCTAATAATAAAAGCATTACTCGGTTCAGGAATTAATACTTCAAATTGTATCTTTGCCATTAACTTACTTTCAAACACTGGTTGTGTCAAAAGATTAATCAAATATTTTTTCGACCCCAGTATGATCTGCCGGGCCTGTCCCGGCTTTTCACGGGGCCTGTCCCGGCTTTTCCACGGGGACTTACCCCGATTAAATATGATGGGGCATTTAATTGGGCAGGCAGGATTACAACGGTTTTAAGCGATTTAGAACAGATCTTTCATATTAAACGCTGATAAATGCTTAATTTGGTTGACATCTGCAGAAATTTATTTTTTGATTGAACAGAGCAAGTTGGTGAACACTATAAAAACCAAAAAGGAGGGAATTGATGACAAAAGCTGAATTGGTTGAAAAAATGGCAAACGATGCAAAAATCTCTAAAGCTGCTGCAGGGGCGGCTTTGAACTCTTTTGTTACCAACGTTACAAAGGCATTAAAGAAAAAAGACGGTAAGGTAACTCTGGTGGGGTTCGGTACTTTTGCAAAAGTCCGCCGAAAAGCTCGCAAAGGTCGTAACCCCCAGACAGGCGCGGCAATAAAAATTAAGGCCAGGAATGCTGTAAAATTCAAAGCCGGCAAGAAGCTAAAAGACGCTGTATAAATTTTGAGGCGGTTTATTTGATCTTTAACGGCAAATAGACCGCCTTTTTTCTGGAAAAATATTGTCTTTCAGACAAATCACATCCCAGGGCCACCATAATCTTTCTTTTTATTTCCAACAGGTAATCTAATCCTACATTAGTTTTTTGATATAGTTCATTTAATGCATTATTTATTGTTGATTTTATCAGTTTTATTTTGGTCTGGAAACTTTATTGTGGGAAGGGGGATTCACAACGATATACCTCCCATAACCCTGGCATTTTGGCGCTGGGCGGTTGCTCTGGTAATTATATTACCCTTTTCAATCAGGCATATCATACATCAAAAGGATTTAATTAAACAAAACTGGAAGATTCTTACCCTGCTGGCATATTTTTCAGTAACCAATTTCAGCATGTGTATATACTTGGCACTTAAATCGTCTACAGTAACGAATACAGTTTTAATAAACTCAATGATACCAATATTTATTGTAATTGTTTCCTGGATAGTTTTCAAAGAGCGGATTGCTGTAAGGCAAACTATAGGGATCTTTGTCTCTTTAGCCGGCCTGATCTTTATTATTTCCAATGGAAACCTGACCACTCTTGCAGCCGTTCAGTTTAGTAAGGGAGATATGTGGACTATTTCAGCTGGAATTGGCTGGGCCCTATACTCGGTGTTACTTAAAAAATGCCCCATTGAACTTAACTCTCTGAGCTTTCTTGGAACTACCATAATAATTGGCTTAGTTTTTATTTTCCCTTTTTATATCTGGGAAATGAGCACTGGAAAGACGATGATTTTTTCACAAGCCGCTATAGGAAGTATTATTTATGTCGCTCTCTTTGCGTCAGTATTGGCATACATATTTTGGAATAAATCTATCCAAATTATCGGAGCAAACAAAACGGGTATTTTTATTCATCTTATGCCGGTGTTTAGTATTGTTTTGGCTATCATTTTTTTACATGAGCAGTTAAGGGGATTTCATATAAAAGGAACCATCTTAATATTTTTAGGAATCTTTTTAACCACAACCAATAAAATTAAGTTGAACCTAAGTTGAAAAAAATTTGTTATTGTCATTATTTGCTTTGATTAGTTTCTCCTTTTTTAGCTTGGGCAGTCTCTTAACCAGCCTCTCAATTTTCAGGGCCAATTCTTTTTTTCCTATCTGTTTTGTGAAAATAAGCTTCAAGGGTCCCCTTCCACGAAGATACTTTGACCCCTTATTTGCTTGATGTTCAGCGAATCTGCGTTCAACATCAGTGGCAATACCTGTATATAAACTGCCATTGCGGCACCTTACTATGTATAAGTACCATGTTTGCATAGGATGACGACAGCATTCTCCAAATATTCGGACTGATTGGTTAAAATTTATTCGTCCCAAGCAGAAGGTTTTGTTCGTTCTTGCTTAATCCTGCTTCGACGCATTTTTTCATTTAATCGGCGCTTTTTGGAAGCAAGCGAGATTCGGGTCTTTTTCCGGGACTTAACAGGTTTAAGAGTTTCCTGTAGCAGTTCGACAAAACGTTCAATCGCAGCTTCCCGGTTAGCAGCCTGCCTGCGATGCCGTTGGGCAACAACCCGCAATACGCCGTGTTTGTTGACCCTTGTCCTTAAGCGGGTCATGATCTGATGTTTATGCTCTGTTGAAAGACTTGGCGAATTAGCCACATCAAATAGAAGTGTAACCCGACTGCTGATTTTATTGACATTCTGGCCGCCTGGCTTGCTGCTGCGGGAAAAGGTGAAAGATAATTCATCCTCTCCTAACAAAATTCCGTCTTTGATCTTGATCATGTGTCTGATTCCTGTCAAGGTCTTAAAAGAGATTTTTGACGTGGATGGCGAGACCGGGTGAGCAGTCACTTTGCCCCCCTGCTTGGTGATGATTATCCCAATCGAACCACTGTTGCCTCACCGATGTTGCTGTACCGGTCCGGGACACATGTGAGGATGATGATTTGGCATTCTTGACCCGCCTTCGCAAGGACGGCTCCCATCAATTTAAGCCTCTCAGGGTCTGTATATCCCAGAGCATCATCTAAAATGAGGGCAGCCCCGCCGTCCTTTGAAACGGTCATCGCACAGGCCAAACGAGATATTAGAGAGATCTGTTCTTTGGTGCCCCCGCTCAAGGAATCGAATGGGACATTACAACCATCCATCGTCCGACT
>JAQYVG010000323.1 GCA_030145595.1 Desulfobacterales bacterium
ACGTTCAATGTTGACAATCTCGTAAAAAGTCAAAATTCTCGAATTTTACTCTCATAACCTATTGAAATTATTAAGTGTAATATTTTATTTTTGTGATTTTTGTGCCTTTTTGCGGCCATATCAATGTTCGATGTTAATCTTTTTCAGCAAGCCTTCATATCATGTTGAAATTACGTATAAAGTCAGGAGTTTTGAAATTTTAGTGCGTTGTCTACACGGATTTTTTGGATTGAAATGATAATTTGTTAAAGTTTTCGGGGCAATATGCCGATAAAATTTATGATTATGGATTCTTAATAGGTGGCTTATTTATCTTTGGGTAACAAAGTGCGGCTTTGAAAAGTTAGCCGGCAGTTAACTTAAATGATTGAAGATAAATTAAACTAATATGTTACTTAAAATTTTTAATGAAATAACCAAGTTAGTGAATAATGGAGGTAAAAGATGGGAAGTGCAAATAAAAAGACGAAAAGTGCAAATAAAAAGATGAAAAAAGCAAATGAAAAGATGGAAAATGCAAATGAAAAGATGGAAAATGCAAATAAGCTGCAAAATCGACTCATAGGCTTCGACGATGCGGATGATTTTGTCCGACTGCGCGAGGTGTTTGACCAGGCCAATTACACCGAGGCCGGCATCAATGCGTTTCTGGGAGTAAAGGTGCCGTCCAATCCCATCGCTTTGGAGGTCCCGCCCTTTATTCTTCCCAAGGTCGGCGACTCACCTTTGGAAACATTGATCCGTCTGTTTTTGCTCAATGTACCGGTCACTCTCGAAACGATGCGCAGTGTCTTGCATTCCATGAAGCTGGTACAGTGGTGTGACGCCGGCTTGGTGGTACTTAAGAATAATTCGGTGCAGCCGTTGATTAGAATTTTGCCTTACAACGATCTCCTGCTGGCATGTGATATTACCCGCACAGCAAATGGGAACGCCCCGGACGACCAGGTCATGAACATCAGCGGAAGCACCCTGGCACTGGCCAACGCTACCATTCGACGGCCGGTCCGCAGGACCCTGGACCTGGACACCGGATGCGGAATCAAGGCCTTTCTGGCGGCTAATCACAGCGAAAAGGTTTCTGCCGTGGACCGTAATCCCCGCGCCATTAGTTTTGCCACTTTCAACGCGCAGCTTAACGGTCTGAAAAACGTTGATTTTTTTACCGGGGATCTTTTCGATGCGGTGCAGGGAAACAAGTTCGATCTGATCGTGATGAATCCACTCTTTGTGATTTCTCCGGAATTACACGCCCAGTATCGCGACAGCGGAATGCACCAAGACCAGTTCTGCCGGGAGATTGTGCGCCGGGCTCCTGATTTTCTGGAAGAAGGCGGAAACTTTCAGATGATTTGCAGCTGGCTCCATATCGCCGACC
This sequence comes from Desulfobacterales bacterium, assembly GCA_030145595.1. GTDB lineage: Bacteria > Desulfobacterota > Desulfobacteria > Desulfobacterales > UBA11574 > Desulfatibia_A. The sequence continues at coordinate 1,379 of JAQYVG010000323.1, forward strand.
AGCCGTGGCAGGATCGACTGGCTGAATGGTTCGATGGAATCAACTCTGACGTCTGGGTCATGCGCACTGGGATCTGGAGCCCTTCGGACTATACCTTGCTCTGGAATCGATCGAAAGCAAGCCAGCCGGATTTCGGACAAACTTATGAAAAATGGATGGCCTATTACCAGGAGCAGCGCATCGAGGCTATTAGTACGGGCATGATCACCCTCCGAAAAACAAGCGGGCGGGCGGGCTGGTTTCGATGCAGCGATAGACCCAAGGAATCTCGGGGCTCCCTGGGTAACGACATCTTGAGCACATTTGATGCCAATGATTTTTTGGAGAGCGAAGGAGATGATCAAGGATTGATGAACACGCGGTTTCTCTGCGCGCCGGATATTCGTTTAGAACAGCAGTTCGAGCCCTCCGACAAGGGGTGGCGCGTTGTGGCCGCCCAGCTTAGTCGTACGCGCGGACTTTGCTACTCCGGCAGAGTTAATGCCGACATTGCCGGGCTGCTGCCGGCCTTTAACGGCCAGCGTCGCTTAGGCGATATGCTCAAGGAACTGGCTGTTCGGCGCAAGGTTGCTCTGGAGAATATCACGCCTGCATATCTCACTGTTTTGCGGAGTTTGATCAGCCGGGGTTTTGTTTTCCCTGTGGGATTCAATAGTGAGACTAAGCCGCGTGCTCCGGAAGCATTACAAGAGGCCGAGCCGGCTTTAACATAAAATAGAGTATGATGGTTTCGTAAAAAATAGAATTCATCAAGTGTTTGGCGTTTTGTGTTTTGCTTAAAATATCTGCTTATATTTCATTTTGATAGATCGCCAAACACTAAATACAAAACACTCTCGTAAAAAGGTCGTTTTTCTTACTTTTTACGAGTTCATCAATCTTTGCACCCTGCTTGTCCCGCCGTAGCCCGGCGAAGGCGGAAACTCCTGAACCTCTGAACAATGTGTCAAATTTATGACATCTATGTTTGTCAAGGACACATTGCCATCCATGGCTAAACCTCTCTATTATATATATATATTTGTAAATACAAAAATAATTGAGTCTGGCATATTTCTTGCGTAACATGTGGGCAGCATACACTTAGAATGAGGAGGAGGGGATGATTTCGTAAGATGAATTCGCCTTTTTAGGAATTGATCAAGGTAGCGTACTGCTGAATATGATCAGCCGGCATGCAATGTCAAGAAAGAAAAATGAGAAAACCCGTAATGCACCCAACGGCGGTGCAACAAGGACTACCATGCTAGTGTTCAGCAAATAGAGGACTCATTATTTCAAAGCATAAATTATTATTATTATTAAGCATATTGTTCTCGCTATGGGTATTTGGCCCGTTGACTGTAACGGCAGCGGAGCTTGAGGGAATCAGTGCGTCCAGCGCGGAGCTTGAAGGAATCAGTGCGCCCAGCGCAGACATTATGCTCTCTTTCGTTCTGGGTGGGCGCGTGGCCGAAGTTTTGGTCAAGGATGGTGACTTTGTCAAGAAGAATCAAATTCTTGCCCGTCTGGACGATAAGACCGAGAGGATTCAACTCACGCAGTTGAAAGCCCAGGCCAAGGATAAAACACTCGTCCAGAAGGCCAGCGCGGAGTGGGTGCAGAAGAAAGCGGACTCGAGAAAGATCGCGCGGGCAAAGACCAAAGGAGCGGCTACGGACTGGGAAGTCCAGCACGCAAGGCTGGCCGTCAAGATTGCATTACTTGCGCTCCAGGCGTCAAAATTTGAACACGAGCAGTATCAGCGCACTTACCGTCAAGCCCAGAGTCAACTGAAACGAATGCAACTGGTGTCTCCGATCGCGGGGCGCGTGGAGAAAACCAACATAGAGGCCGGTGAGGCTGCCGAGTCGCTGGTTCCGGTGATCCAGGTCGTTAAGATCGACCCCCTATGGATTGATTTGCCTGTACCCCTGGAGCAGGTGAGGCAATTGAGGAAGGGAAATATCGCCCGGGTCTCGTTCCCGGGCACCGATGCGCCCGAACCCGCCGAGGGCATCATCATCCATGTCTCGAGAGTAGCAGATGCCGCCAGCGACACCTTGAGAGTCCGCGTAGAGGTCCCCAACCCCGATGGTCGTCCGGCCGGCGAACGTGTCTTCGTCGAGTTCATACCGGCCAAGCCTGTGGCCAATTTGAAAGATTGAGGTCGAATCCCAATTGAATCAAAATCAATTGGGTGGTTGCGTGTTACGAGTTGCGCGTTGCGCGTTTTAATGATGGATAATTATACGTATATTTCATCTTAGATCACTCTTGTCCAAAGTAAATATCC
>JAQYVG010000324.1 GCA_030145595.1 Desulfobacterales bacterium
AACCAGTTAGTATATAATTTCTGGATAATTGTAAAAAATTAATTAAAATATTGCGAAAAATTCTCTATTTCATGCTTTTCGATCTGCATAACACCACAATCTGAATGTTATCCGGAAGCCGTATAATTATGAAAGTGCCCAGTATTTACATTCAACACTACTTGCCACAGTGTTCAGTTTAAATAAGCCACATTATATTGTAGAATACAAATGATAGTCTGAATCGGTTGTTGTGTTATCTTGCCAATCCCCGGTAACTATCAATGACTACAAAATGATTGCTGGTATCTTTCTGATATCATATAATTTATTTCAATGCAAATTCAGTGTTTTTGATTAATCCAGAAACAGAATGAGGTAGTTATGAATCCTACGCCATACAAATCTTTCGACAACTCAGCTTTACCTTGGAAAGATCAGTTATACAGAAGCAATGAGATGGATTGAAAACCTTTATGGCTAAAGCAAATCAGGGTGAAGCTCTTAATTGGGCTCACCCTGATACATCTTTCTTTTCAGATACGTTTTGGTTATGTCAGGATGTTCGAGATTCTGATACTTACCGAACTATAGCAGATATCTCAGCCGTGCACCAGTCAACAATCCGTATCGTATTGTTGACTTTTTGGACCCAGACTGAGTTCAAGCATAGGATAATAATACTGAAGTGCCAGAATCGGTTGGATTCAACTGTTGTGGTGAACGTCATGAATACAACTATATAAAATGATCATTACTTAAAAAAAGCTGTTACTAGATAACAGGCCATGGCGTGAAAATAAAGGCCCAGGCATCGTCTGCTCCACCTTTACTCCCTGTGGCTGCGGGAATATGCTGACGGTTCGGGTGGGGACCAGCCCGCCAATGTCCCGGGATCGGCTTGATAGATTTCAACCTTCAGCGGGAAGCAGGCGGCTTTATCGCTGGAATGTTCCGAACTGCAGTCACCGCCGGGGCAGGTGGACAGTGCGCCAAGTAGATCGATTTCGGCAAAGAATTCAAGGAAATCACCGGGGCGTACGGGGCTTGCTTTCATAAAATATTGATGGGTGTCATGGGTGAAACCCGTGCACATGAACACATTCAAGACATCATGGACATGGGCCTCGGCCTGGTCCAGGGACAGGCCTGTTTCAGCAGCCAGGGCCCGGATCAGGTTCGAATGACAGCAGCGGTGATACTCCTGTCCGCTCAACAGGCGGCCGGTATAGGGATCGCAACGGGTACCGATCACATCATGCACTCCACCGCCAAAGGTATCAAATCCGTACCAGTCCAGGGTATCGTGGGTAATTGTTACCATCGGCCGCATATAAGGAAAACCACTCCACATCTGGGCACCAGTACTCAGGTGGGTACCATGAAGTGCCCGGGTCTTGCCGCTGTAGAAGCGTTCCGAAAGGTCTGTCGCCGCCCAGAGATTCAGGTCCCCCACCTGAGGTCCCTCCGTACTGACGATCCGGAAAAAATTCCCGGCAGTAACTAGGAAGGTTGCTGCATCCCGTGGCGGTACGACCACCTCTTCCGTCAATTTCATTTTATCCCTTGCAACTGAATAAAGGGCCATATCCGGCATAGGCAGAGTGTCGGCAGGGTAACAGATCACTGGCTTTACGGCCTTGCGGGTTTCGGCGTCAGCCGGTGCTTTATTTTCGGGAGTGCGTTTCATCAATGTCTTTCCTGTAGGAGCTGTAAAAAATTTAAGCTTGATTGAGGTTTATGCTGTTGCAGGCATCCTATATGATCTAATTTCCCAGGTAATTGCAAGTGCAAAGCTTTTACAGCCTGGTCATTCTTAAAATCCTTGTTTCTAACCTGGGGCAGAAACTCAGAATTACTTGCATTTTACTTGAATCCAGGTGGATTCAACCATACTAATGATATTCTTTATCTCAGCAGTATAAGAAAAGTTCGCTACATCTTTAACACAGAGTGCAGTCAGATGAGGAACAGGTAAGGCTCTGGTTAAAATAACAATTCACACTATACCAGAAAAAGGGCTCAAGTTTAAAATATTGTGATTTGGTAAAATCCGGCACGATTACAGATAGCTTGCCAGTACCTCAGTCCCTAATGCGCCTTATTTTTTTATACATATCAACTCAATATCACAGTTGTTATATTTTTCAAACCATAACCGGATTGCAATCTGACCCGCATATTTATCCAAAGCAGGATAAAAGTCTTGATTGCAATCATCCAAAATTTCATTGTATTACACCCTAATTGAGCGAAAGTCGAGGATACCCCCCAGATTCAAGGCGTCAAGGGTGAAGCCGTAGTAAGCTACTACGAACCCTTGACAACGCTGAAGATGGGGTATCATCGGCTTTCCCGCAGGGTAAACAAAATCGAGATAAAATAGCAGAATTCATACCTCTTTTCTGATAGAGATATAGAAAAAGGGGTGAACTATCAAAATGTTCCTTGGAAATAAACATGTTATTATCGTTCTCGGTTTTGTTTACGCTCATTTAGGGTTACATATAAATATCAATACGTTAGCCTAATATTGAAGATTCCCTGCAGCAAGCTGCAGGGAATCTTCGACTGTAAGGAATTCTGCCAATTTTTTGATTCGCTCGCTAACCCCGCAGCCCCGATAAGCGGGATTTCCGCTACGCTCCAACCCCGATGAATCGGGATCTTCACTTCGTTCCGACAAGCTGGATGCGGGGAATGCGCTCGCTGTGCAGTTCAAAAACATTAATAAAAGCGAAATTGTTATGAAAAAAGAATTTGACCCGCGAATGCACTCTGCCGAACATATTCTTAACCAAACTATGGATAGAATGTTTGGTTGCGGGCGTTGTTTTTCCGCTCATATTGAAAAGAAAAAATCAAAATGTGACTATCATTATCATAGAGATTTAAGTGATGATGAAATTAAAGAGATTGAAAAGCGTATCAATGACGTTATCAATGCTGATTTGCCGGTAACTGAAGAGTATATCAGCCTGGAGGAAGCTGAAAGAGATTATGTCATTGACCGGCTGCCGTCAGACGCGGGTGATAATATCAGAATCGTTAAGGTTGGAGATTATGACGCCTGCCCCTGTATTGGTCCCCATGTCACTTCAACAAAAATGATAGGCAGTTTTCGGATAACTTCAAAAAGTTTTGAAAATGGAGTGTTACGGATAAGATTTAAACTTTCAAAATCATAAAGCAGAGACGGATAACTATTGGGGGGGTGTCAAAGTAAATGATCAAGGTAGAAGCGTGAATTGCCGACTAATGAAAAAACTTGCCGGAAGCGGTTGCCGTCCTGTCGAAGTAGGGGCTAGAAAATCAATGCATTCGATTCCTTTGGGTAGGAGTTACTAAAAATTTAACAGACTATGCATCTATGCGGTTAATGAGGGTTTCCAAATAGCGTGATTTCACCTGTTGGCTGGCAAGGGCCTGTTTGAATGGTGGAAGTTTCAAGATGACACCAAGCACACCAGCCAAAGCGCGGTGACTCCATAGCACCTGATTATCAAAAATCAAGTTTTGCAAGCTACCGCGTTCAATGGCCATCACCACCGCCCTGTGGGTCCCATTCAGTGGTGTAATTACTCTTTTTGGTCGAGATTTCAGAGAAATATTGTCTTTCGTGCAGGCTCGGATGCAAATACCACATCCCAGACAGAGGTC
>JAQYVG010000325.1 GCA_030145595.1 Desulfobacterales bacterium
CGAGCCTTTCTAACGCCGGCATCTTCCATATTGGTTTTAACCGTCGCCCTTAGATCGTGGAAGATAACACCATCGGGGTTTTTCATTCCGTAAGGAACCTTGGCCTCTTTGCAGGCATACTTGAAAGAGCTCTTAAAACCCTCTTTAGCGGCGAGAGGCCTTCCTCTGTATGTGATAACAAAATCGTGATGGTCGTCGCCTACGGGCTGCAGGGGCGGCTTTAAATCCCTTAGAACCTTGGCCACATTACGGTTAATCGGTACGCTTTTATCTTTGCCCTCTTTTACAGCCTCGGCCGGAAGACGTATAAACATACTTTGCCAGTCAACATAGCCCCATTTCAGCTTTCGTATTTCGCCCTGGCGCATACCGGTATTTATCGCGATAGTAAGCGCCGCCTTTAAATGGTCGGCAGCCTTGTCTAACAGGGCCTTATACTCGGTGTTGTCGATCGTCCTTTGCCTGGCATTGGCGCCCTTTTTTAATTTGCGATTTACGCTCCTAAACGGAAATAACGCATCCGCGCTGATCTTCCGGTTATCCACCGCCTTGTTAATCATAGTTTTAATGGTCGATGTTTCATAGTCAATGGTCCGTGGTCCGCACCCCTGGTTCTTCCTTTTGATCTGGTAGCTTTCCAGGTCAACGTTGGTTAAGTCGCTAATGGTCCAGCCCCCAAAGTCTTTATTGAAATTGGCAACCAGGCCGCAAAGCCGGCTGTGGGACTTTAGCGCTTTAACCGTCTCGAGCTCCAAGTACCAGTCCGCCAGCTCCTTAAATGTTGTGATCGAGTCCGGCAGCATATCAAAGATCTTGTTTTCTCTTTTCTGGCCTCGTCGCTTACCTTCGGCGTCCCTGGCCTCTTTGATGGACGTTCCAACATATTCCCGCAGCTGCTTGTACTTGGGCTTGCCGTTGTCGTCCTGGCCGGTGCGGATCCGGTAGGCTATCCAGAACCCTACTCTTTTTGATTTCCTTGCTTTCTCCAAATCCTCGCCGCATTTACAGACTGCAGTTTTCGCCGTCTGTTTTTTCCGGCAAGATGGACACTCTGCTAAAATAGCCATAAAAACCTCCTTCCCCCTATTTGTCACAAGCCCTGTTGGTATTGTATTTTTTGGATGGTTCCGAAAAATACCGTCTTGTAGTGTTAATTTTAATTTCGCCGTTCACAATTTCACCTAAAGACGCTGTGACCATACCTGGCAGTCCAAGCAAATTATTCAGTTCCCTCGTTAGCTTTAAAAACCTTTTGTCGCCCATAAGGTATTTAGTATCAATGATTTCATCACAACTGTAACACTCCAATTCAAGATGATCATCGGATCGGCTAACACAAATTATGCCTTCAGTATCATTATCATACTCAAACGTTGGATTGTATTTCACCCTAATTTCGGTAGATCCACACTCCGGGCATAATGAAGTGCAGAAAATACACTCTCCGCAATATTCATGATTAAACATTTTGAACACCTCTTTGTAGTTTCTGAAACCGTCCAGAAGTACCCCTATAAGATGCTACAAGGGGCTACAAGGACGATTCTGGTTAAACTAATGCCATCTTCTCATCCCCCGGGCGTTCGCCTTGGCCCTGCGCATTAAAACAAAAGCGCCTGAGATATTCCCCGGTAGCCATAGGCGCCGCCTGCAACGTCGCCGCTGCAGGTATCTCAGGCGTTTTATTTAAAATTAGGTTTTTCATTGTCCTATGGCTTTGGGGTTGACTTTTGTATATCTTGGTAATACCATATAATACTTAAAAATACTAAGTCAAGAAAAAAATTGACAGCAACTAAAATACAACTTAATTAGGAGGTATGTGGGACATGATTTCAATTAAAGTTGACCCAAAAATGAAAAAGGCTCTACTAACACTCGCTGCCAAAGAGTTTTCCAGCGTTTCCGGAATTCTCAAAAAAGCCGCTGAAAAGTATATGCTCGAGCATGGCATTGACTGGCGCGAAGATGGCGACGACGGAGCCAAAAAATAAATATCTTTAAATTCCATCCAGAGCCCTCTCAAAAGATTAGCCAGAATTAATGAAAAGAGATTTTGCTAACACCGAGCATCTATTACAGCGATTACAGGAAATGGGAATTGAATCGAATCAAATCCCGGGCTTCATGAAAGATCTGGCAAACTCCCTTTTTCTTGACAGCGCCACGACCTATTCACAGGTTAACAAGCGTTTACATTCTCTCGGCTGGAATGAGATTGAATTAGATTATCGCACCTTTGAATTGGCCAGAGAATGTTTAGGTAAAGAATAGATCTGATATTTACATGATTTTGGTTCCAAATCTTCAATTTTTGGAAATGCACGATTGAGGCAAGAACTGAACCGCTTCGCGGAAAGGCAACCCCACCGCTTTGGTCTATATTGATCATACCCCAACAAAATTAACATTTCATTCCAACGATTCTCAGCTATAATACCTTCTTGGTAGACGGATGTGTCTAATTCTTATTAACTTTTATCAAGGAGGTATTACTATGAGCAGTGATCTAAGAACCCAATTTCTGAACTACATGACCCTTCAACGTTTTTCGCCTCACACCAAAAGAGGTTACATTGCAGCAGTTAAAGGATTGGCCGATTTTCACAAAAAATCACCGGACCTGCTTACAAACGATCAAATGCAAGACTACTTTCTCTATCTGATTAAAGATCGAAAGCTGGCGTGGGGATCATGCAACAATCATTTTTCAGGCATCTCCTGTTTCTGTAGGAACATTTTGAAATGGGATGAAATCACTTTTAAATGCCCGCCAAGGCCTAGAACCAAACAATTGCCGATTATTATCAGTGAGGAGGAGGCTAAGCGTTTGTTTGATGCAACAGAAAACCTTAAGCACAAAGTTATACTCAAGACTGTCTATAGTGCCGGACTTCGGCTAAGTGAGGTCATCAGCCTAAGACCGGAACATATTGAAAGTGATCCCTCCAGGATGATGATCCGAATTGAACAAGGTAAAGGTAAAAAAGACCGTTACACTATCCTTGCTCGAACCTTACTTCCGGAACTCAAAGAATATTGGCGTCAATACAAACCCGGAGTATGGTTGTTTCCAGGGCAAAACCGGAAAAACCATATCGGCCCTTCGGCGGTTTATAGTATCTTTCAAAAGTCAAAAAAAAAGCCGGCATAAAAAGAGGCCGGGGTGTTCACACCCTTCGGCACGCCTTTGCCACTCATTTGCTTTCCCAGGGGACTGATCTATATACCATCAGTCGACTCCTTGGTCATACCTCTATAAAAACCACCATCATATATCTTCACCTTATTCCGGAACGGATTACTACTATCAAAAGCCCCCTTGATAATCTTTATGATGAAAAGGAAGGAGGGCCATCCGATGAATAAAAAACCTAACGATGCATCATCTGAAAACGGCAAAGAAAAATTTGAAGTCGCAGATGTTTTTCGTCTCTACGGCCAAGACTATCGCCTGAACAACCCCCTACCATCTGATCATACCAAGGTCATGCGTCATATCCAAATCTGTCGGACTGCTGCCCTTGGAGGTCATGTTGAACAATGCGATCAATGCCGGTTTGAACGCATCGCTTACAACTCATGCAGAAACCGGCATTGCCCAAAATGTCAAACCATGGTCAAGGAAAAATGGCTT
>JAQYVG010000326.1 GCA_030145595.1 Desulfobacterales bacterium
ATGATCCATATGCAGGCAACCGTCCACATAAAGACTGTGGGCAGATTGGCATAGTCCGGCTGATTGCTCAAACCCCTTGGGCCGCCAACGACCTCCAAGTTTTCGATCATACTTTTGACGATGAACATAAACGCTAATGAAATAATCGCCAGATAGTCGCCTCTGGTCCGAAATGAGGGTATGGCAATTGCGAGTGCGCCCAGGGCTGCGACTAAACCGCCTATGACCAAAGCAATGGGAAACATGAACGGTCCCAGAGCAGCGGGGAGAAGCGCAGCCCCGAAAAGTTTATCCTTGACAAACAGCGCCACGGTAAATACCGAGGCGGCGTAGGCCCCCAAAGCCATAAATGCCGGATGAGAGCAGGAGAACTCTCCCATGTATCCGTTAATTACGTTTAAGCTCAAGGTAACCATAATAGCAATCATGGTAAGCTTGAGGGTCAAAACACGGTAGGCGCTGATATCGGACCACAGATGCAATATCGCATACAGTAAGCCAAGATGAACCACGACCGAAGTCATTATGGGTAATTTGAAAAGTTTGGCCGCCAGCCGGTTTGTCAGTGAAGCACTCAGCCGCGCAACGGCACCTATCGGAAAAACGTATATCAGCAGCACAAAGCAAATTGCACTGGGGATCAGCAGGGGTTTTTTAAGCATGATAACAAACCCGAAAAGGACCGGTATTTTGGGCAGCCCCAAAACATCGGCCAGCGGATCACCCAAATAATATTCAAGCATTACCGCAATTAAGGCGCCAAGCAGCCATCCCAGCAGAGGAACCCGGGAAAAAAATTCACCGAGTTTGCTCTTTAATGTCTTCTTTGTTTCCCGCAATTTGCCGCTTTCAACCTCCATTTAGTAAATAGTTGATATTCCAGTTATTACCTGAATTTGCATTTACAGCCTCAAACGGGCACTGTAGGGCTCACCGAAAAAGCCGTGAGGCCTGATGGCCAGAATAAGCAGAATGATTGAATAGGCGATAAAATCTCGGAGGGTCGAGGGAAAGATCATAACCACAAAAATCTCAATGAAGCCCAGCATAAATCCGGCCAGGCAAGCCCCAAAAATAGACCCTCTGCCCCCCAAGATCGCCGCCACGAAAGCTTTCCACCCGAACACAATGCCCATGTAAGGATCCAAAACAGGATAGGCTATACCAAAGAGTATCCCGGCAGCGCACGCCAGAGCCGAGCCGATAGCAAACGTCATGGCAGCTATGTTATTTATCGACACTCCCATCAAGGGGACGACGGCATAATCAAAAGCCATGGCCCGCATGGCCATCCCCCACCTTGTCCTGCGCACAAACTGATGCAAAGCCAGCATCAGCGTCAAAGATACACCCACAATCATAATCTTCTTGTTGGTGACATATACGCCGCCAAGATTGTAGGTAGTGGATTTAATCAGGGAAGGAAAGCTGACACGTCTGGCACCCAGCAGGGCCAGGTTGCCGGTCTCTAAGATGATCCCGATCATCAGGCCGGTGATAGCTGCCGAGGCACGCGGAGCTTCCCGCAAAGGCCGGTACCCTACCCTTTCGACAATCATGCCCACAAAAGAGGTCAGAAACATGGATATGATAATGGTCAGCACCAAGATCAACCAGTTGGGCAGAGCAATAGCACCCGCAGAGGCCAGCGCCGCCATTCCGGTGGCAACACCGAAACCGATGTACGCCCCAACCATAAAAATATCGCCGTGAGCAAAATTAAAAAGCATCAGGATACCGTAAACCATGGAGTAACCCAGGGCGATTAAGGCGTAGAAGCTGCCCCACTGTAATGCATTAACCAGATTTTGAAGGAAAAAAGTCATTAAATTAAATCCTGTCTATGCAGTTCAAAAAAGGCGGGCTCAGGACTCTAAAGCCCTGGCCCGCCTTGTATGTAACGTTTCCCATGCTTTGTGCTAACGCTCTATCGGGCTGAAACGTCTGTATAAACCGTTCCCTAATCCCTTATTCTTACGGGCAGGCAGACTTGTAAAACTCGAATTCACCCTTGTCACTGATCTTAACGATAACGGCACATTTGAGCGGGTCGCCGTCTTCGGTGAAGGTCATCTGTCCGGTGATGCCGTCGAATTCCTTGATTTTAGCCAGGGCATCGCGGACTGCCAGGCGATCCTTCTCTATATTCCCCGTAATCTTCCCCGCAGACTCAATCGCTTTCTGGACGATACGCAGAGCATCCCATGTCAAGGCGCCCACATCGTCCGGCACATAGCCGTGCTTTTTGTTGTATCTATCGATGAATTCTTTGGTGGCTCCTTTGGCACCTGCCGCCGCGTAGTGGGTGCTGAAGAATAACCCGTCACAGTCATCGCCGCAGTGTTCGATCAATTCGGCCGAACCCCAGCTATCGCTGCCTACTATGGGTTTATCCCAACCCAATTCGTGGGCCTGTTTAACGATTAAGGCAACTTCATTATAATACTGCGGAGTAAATAATACCTGGGCACCTGAATTTCTTATCTTGGTCAACTGAGCACTGAAGTCAACGTCTTTGGTAGTGAAGCTTTCAAAAGCTACAACTGAACCGGCGCCATTGATCTTTTCCCAGGCCTCTTTGAAAAATTCGGCCAACCCTTTGGGATAGTCACTGGCCACATCGTATAGCACCGCGGCTTTGGTGTATCCAAACTCCTCTTTAATGAAATTAGCTAAAACCGGACCCTGGAAAGGATCAAGGAAGCAGCCTCTGAAAACAAAGGGGCGGTCCTTGGTGGTGTCGGGGTTTGTCGACCAGGGGCTAATCATGGGAGTTTTGTAGTTGTTGGCAACGCCGCCCGCAGGTATGGCCTGCTTGGAGGACTGTGGTCCGACAATAACCAGCACTTCATCTTCGGTGATCATTTTGGTAGCGACCTTAACCGCCGATTCTGCTTTGGACTCGTTGTCCTCGATGACTATTTCGACCTTAAACTTCTTTCCGCCGACTTCAATTCCACCGGCAGCATTAACATCATCAAGCCACATCTGGGCCGCAAATTTTGAACCCTCCCCCACTTTGGGAATATCACCGGTCATCGGTGCATTGATACCGATTTTAATTGATTCGGGTGCTTTGGGGCCGCATGAGACAAAAACCAAACCTAAAACAATACAAGATACAGCTACAATAAATAACAATCCTTTTCGCATTGCCACCTCCTTTTCCGGTGCATCATTAATGAGTTAAATAAGAACTACCACACCAATCATTACTAATACTTAAATTAAGCTTGAGTTGATAACACAGCAGCTTAACTATTTCAACTCCTGTTTTTTAAATCTGCAATAAGCTCTTTCATGATCACAAGAACATTGCGCCCTCTGTCTCGAGCGATTTGGTGTGCCTCTTTTACAATTTTATGAGCCTGTCGCTCAAGTTCCGGCGGCGCGGGTTCCGGCAGATTCATTTTCTGATACCGCCATTGCAGGAAACGGACCGCCAGACGCTCTTGCTGTTGTCTGATAAACCCCATGTTTTTGTCTCCCGTAACCAGTGTCCAGTTATCAGTGATCAGTATCCCCGATAAATCGGGATTTCCGCTACGCTCCAACAAGCAACAAGCAACCTGCAACTCGTAACCCGCAACCCGCAACTCGTAACCCGCAACCCGCAACCCGTAA